>JAUWNF010000281.1 GCA_030612785.1 Phycisphaerales bacterium | reverse complement strand
GATGCCGTCGCCGGCTACGCCCGCTCGCTGCAGCGCGGCCCGAATCGCCACCGCCCCGAGATCGTACGAAGCCACATCCTTAAGCGTCCCGCCGAACCGACCCATCGGCGTCCGCACCGCGCTAATCGCAACAATGTCATTCAGTTCCACGATTTCCTCCGTAGCGTGAGCACCGCCCACCAATCGTCAATCTAAATGTACTGCGGGTGCCCCATCCCGTTTCGCCGGCCCCGGGGGCCGGCGATCGGGGTGGGGGACGAACTCTGCGCCTCTGCGTGAGCTTCTCCTAATTCGCAATCCGAAATCTCCAATCCGCAATCTAAATGTATTGCCCGCCGTCCACCTGAATGACCTGCCCGGTGATGTGCCGGGCGGCCTCGCTGCACAAGAACGCCACGACGGTTGCGACCTCTTCGGGCTGTCCCAGTCTGCCCAACACGATCTCAGCAAGGGCGGCATCGATCACTTTCTCCGGAGCGTCCTTCATCATGTCCGTTTCGATCAGTCCGGGAGCGACGGCATTCACGTTGACACTCGATCGGCCCAACTCGCGCGCTAATGCCTTGGTCAGACCGATGATGCCGGCCTTCGATGCGGAATAGTTGGTTTGTCCGAACTTGCCCCGCAGGCCGTTGATGGACGTGACGTTGATGATCTTGCCCGCTTTTTGCTCTTTGAAGATCCCGACCGCGGCGCGGATGTAGTTGAAATAGCCTTTCAAGTTGACGTCGATCACCTGGTCCCATTGTTCTTCGGTCATCTTCCAGATGACCCCGTCGCGATTGATCCCGGCGTTGTTGACTAGAATGTCCAGTCCGCCGAACTTCTCAGCCACTTCACCGACCATGCGCTCGGCGTCCGCGAAGCTGGCGACGTCGGCCTTGACCGCCAGTCCTTTGCGTCCCATGGCCTCCACGTCGGCCACCACCTGCTTCGCCTCCGTATCGTGCCTGCGATAGTTGAGCGCCACGTCGGCACCCTGCCGGGCCAACTCCCGCGCAATCGCCGCCCCGATACCCAAGCTACCGCCCGTTACGATCGCCTTCCTATTCTCGAGAATCGTCATTGGCTATTCCTATGTCTCCGATGGGTGCCCATACTCACCAGCAGTCCGCGAAGCGGACGACGGAATAAAGCCCAGGGCGAACCCTTGATCTGCAGCGCAGCCGCAGGTCAAAGGCGAGCCCTGGGTAACCAGAACCCAGAACCGTTCAGCCCCTGAAAGGGGCGACGGAAAGCAGGGATTCAGAATGGACATTTTCGGCAAACTTCCCGTATGTACCATTCCGCCATTCCCTTTGGGGATTCCCTTTTCCTCCCACATGGTCATGACGTCGCCAACTTCGCGCCGCACTTGCCGCAGAACTCGAAGTGGGCGGGAATGCCTTTCGCTTCACACTTCGAGCATTGCTTGGCGTAAGGCCCCCACAGAAACTCACTTGACCCGTTGGGGTCCGCAGCCCGTTGCCGCATACCCACGAAATCCACCTTCCGCTTCTCCACAAAGGCGGTCATTCCCTCGTACGGCTCCAGGCTGGTGTAGTGCGTCGACAGCCAATCCCGCGCGTGGCCGGCGGTGGCGTGCCAGGATAGGTCCTTCCAAAAATTCACCTGCGCCTTGGTGTAGCGCGTGCACTCGAAGAACTTGTTGACCACCTGATCGCACAGGTCCGCCACCACCTCGTCCAGCCGCGCGAGATCGATCGCGTAGCCGTCCCGGCCTTTCTGGGCTTTCTTGATCTCATCCGGGGTCGCACGATTCTCGAAGGGATCATCCCACGTATCGGTATTCCAATCGGCGAGATACTTGCGGCCGGCCTTGAAGCGCGTCACATATCCGCCATCAGGCCCCTTGACCGTCGGCGCCACGACATTCACCAGACCCATCGCCAACGACGTGTAAGCCGGATACCGCTGATTGAGGAACAGTATGCCCCGCGCCCTGCGATCTCCGACGTGCAGGGGCAGCCACTGCGTCGATCCGCCACACGCTACCGAGCCGACGCCGGTTCCCACCTGGGCGATAAATGCATGCTCACCCATGACCGCCAGGTCGCACGCCAGTTGACTCTCGTTGCCGCCGCCGACGGCCATCCCGTTTAGCCGCGCGATCACCGGCTTGGCGCAGTTGACCATCGATTCGATATAGCCCTTGAAGCAGCACATGTACTTCCAGTAGTCGCGCGGCTTCTGCGTGTAGTTCTCCTGGTATTCCTTCACGTCGCCCCCGGTACAGAAGGCACGATCACCGGTCCCGGTGTACACCACGACGGCGACGTTATCATCCCAGGAAGCATCCTCGAACGCGGTGGCCAGTTCCTGCAGCGCCGGTGTGCTGTAGGCGTTGTAGTTGTGAGGTCGGTTGATCGTGACCCGGGCGACCCAATCGCGCTTTTCGTATTGAACCTCCTTGAAATCGAACGATTCAGCTTTTTGAGCGGGGAATAGACTCATGATGGGCTCCTCCGAACAGATGCGGACAAACGCGAACCCGTACGGTCAGTGCGCTGCGAAAACCGAACGTACGTTCGATCGGCAAAACGGCGACAACCAAGCTTTTACTGCCTCCGACGTCGCGTGTGCCGAACCCGACACTTGGCTAATTATCGCCATTTTACTAATGCCGTCAAGCCACTTTCTCGGACGTTCATTCTTGACATTACGCACACGGTGCGGCATAGTGAACCTGAGCGCACGTCCGCCTAGTGGCGGGGTCGTTTACTCATGACGTCAGAAAGATCAGAACGAATGTTCGAACGGGAAGGGCGGCCCGCGACGACCGGCCGAAGTCCCGATGTGCGGGGAACTTACGACGAGCGCCTCAACCACATCCTGGAGGCCGCCACCGCCCTGATCGCCCGTGTCGGGTATGAGAAGGCCTCGACGCGGGCGGTCGCCGAGGCGGCCGGCATAAGCCTTGCGGGCCTCTATCATTACTTCGATAGCAAGGAAAAAATGCTGTTCCTCATCCAATTCCGCACGTTCAACTCGCTGGTCAGCGGCCTCCGCGAAAAACTGCACGGGGTGGCCGACCCGATCGAACAACTGCGGGTGATGGTCCGCGCACACGTCGGGTACTTCGCCGCCAACATGGACGCCCTCAAGGCCTGCTCTCACGAACTGGACTCGCTGACCGGGGAAGCTGACCAGGAGGCCCGCCGGCTGCGGCACGATTACTATGACCTCACCCGGGGCATCGTCGATCGGATCTTTGATACGCATGCCTCCGAGACCACGCTCAATCGTCACGTGGCCACGATGTCCCTCTTCGGCATGTTGAACTGGTTATACCGTTGGTACGTCCCGAAGCGAGGCTGCTCCCCGACGACCGTTGCCAACCAGATTACGACACAGTTCCTTCACGGCGTACTCGGAGACTCCGAGCGTGTACGTACCGGACATTGAACTACACGAGACCGACACACTCGAACAAGCGGCGGCCGCAATGGCGCGCCACGCACCGGACGCCCGCCTGCTTGCGGGGGGTACGGATTTGCTGGTCGATCTCAAGACCGGCCGAGTTCGCGTCGGGCACTTGGTCTCCATCAACCGAATCGAGGCCCTGCGTGGCATATCCGAAACGGGGGGTCACTTGCGCATCGGCGCGCTCGCCACCATCACGCAACTGGATCGCTCGCCGATCGTGCGCGCGCGGTTTTCCCCGATCCTCGACGCTACTCGCAAGATGGCGGCTCCGCAGGTTCGCAACGTTGCCACGGTCGGAGGCAACATCGCCAGCGCCGTGCCCTCCGCCGACCTCCCTCCCATTTTGACGGCGATGAACGCGGCGGTCGTGCTCTGGTCGGCGAAGGGCGAGCGCACCGTCCCGTTGGATGCGTTCTTCGTCGGGCCGCGCCAAACCGTGCTGCGCGACGACGAGGTGCTGACGGCAATCCTCGTTCCGAAGCCTCCGCCCCGCTTCGGGGCCGCCTACGCCAGATTCCAACTCCGCGACGGCAACGCCATCGCGGTGGCCGCCGTCGCCGCCAGTCTTCTCCTTGGCGACGGCAACACCGTGCGCGACGCCCGCGTCGTCCTCGGCGCAGTTGCCCCCGTCCCGATGCTGGTCGAGGCTGCGGGTGCGGCGCTTGCCGGTCGCCCCCCGGACGAAGAAGCGTTCCACCGGGCGGCCGATGCCGCCATGGAAGCGGCCGAACCGATCTCCGACATACGCGGCTCGGCCGACTTCCGCCGCGAGATCGTCGGCGTGCTGACCCAACGGGCGTCGCGGACGGCCTGGCAGCGTGCGAGGGAAACGAGAGATGCGTAGAGTTTCGTTCGCGGCGCGGTATACTGAAGTGTCTCTACAGCGCGGAGGAATCATAGGCAGGTCTTGTGCGTCATCAGGCAGGTGGAGCCGGCAGGCAGTATTTGCCCGGACTTCTTGCCACTCGACGCGGACCAGACCGCCGAGATCGTTTTGCTGCCCGAACCGTCGTAGAATCGAATTGATTTGCAAGGGTTTACGATCAAGGTGACCACAATGAAGACCCGGCAGTTGACCGTGTTGATTGAGCAAGACGAAGAGGGCTACTATGTGGCCACGGTACCAGGGTTACGTAGTTGCTATACTCAAGCCAAGACTCTCCCCACACTCCGAAGACGAATCACTCAGGTGATTAAGCTGTGCCTCGCCCATGAGAACCCAGCTAAACATCGGTTTGTGGCTGTTGAGCAAATGGAGGTGACCGAATGAGTCGCCTCCGGGTGGTACCCGCGCGGAGAATGCTCCGGTTCCTGGAATCCCTCGGTTTTCAGCAGGTGAGGCAACGAGGTAGTCATCGCTTCTTTATTCTAACGGACGCACCGCCACCGTACCTGATCATCGGGGGGAAGACTTGGGCCCCTGCATTATTCGGGCCATCCTCCGAGACATCGATGTCACGCCCAAGGAGTTCGGACGTTGGCTGAGTTAGTGGGGCGGACAGGTAGCCAGGAAAGGCAGTTTGGACGGCGAGGGCTAAAGTCCTCTGTATTGCAAAGGTGTTTTTTTCTCGTTTTCTTGACAAGGTTTTCGGGATCCACTCGGGAAGGGCGCGCGGAGGTGTGTTAGCCTCCGAAGGAGGCGTTGGAATACAGCCCAGGGCGACGCGCAGCGAGCCCTGGGTAAGCAGAACCCGCAGCCGTCAAGCCCCTGAACAGGGCGACGGAAGGCAGGACTCCACCGCGAACGTCGTGGGAAAGCGTCTCGAGCTCCGTCCTTCCGTCACCCCCTCCGGGGGTTAAGATCCTCACCACCTCTGTGACCCAGGGCTCGCTCCGCTCACCCTGGGCTCTATTCCGCCATCCCCTCCGGGGATTAACCCTTGCTCCACAGCCATCCACCTTTCCACGCCCTCGACGCCCTGAGGTCTCCGACAATCGAACCGCCGCGAAACACAACCTCTCCCCTTTCTCCAAA
>JAUWNF010000581.1 GCA_030612785.1 Phycisphaerales bacterium | reverse complement strand
GGTGAACACGCGCCGCTTTCCTCCGGGTGGGCGCCCCCGGCAGCGGGGCTGTGGGGAGGGTGAACAGATGGGTGCGGCTGGCCAGCGGCGCGACATACGGGCGTGCAAAGCCGCTCCTGCCTGCGGGAGATACGAACATACCACCACTGCTGGCCGCTGGAAAAGGAGCCCCTCGCCCAGTCCGGCCTCCGAAACCCAGTTGGGTGGTACCGCCGGTTCCCAAGTAATTACCGGCCGCGGCCGCGCCCGCGCCGTAACCCCCTGCACCCGCTCGGATGTGATCAGAAACGCGCGAGACCGACGTATGCCCCACCGCTCCAACGCTCTGAATACCACGTCCGCCCAGGTTGCGGGGGACAACTTGCCCGTAAGCAAGACTCGCGCCGAAGACAAGCCACGCACAGAGGCAGGCCAGCCCGCTACGCTTAGGAATCAAACTCAGTCCTAGCCAGGACGCGCACATCTGTTATCGCTCCCTCTGGGCGGTAAGCACAGATTCCCCATCCAACGGATTGGTCATCGGTATATACTAAACCCTACGCAAGGCCAAATCAAGCGTGTCAAACCCACCGAACCCGCCGCTAAGTTCAGTTTGCACCGTGCCTTGAGGCTGTTTTCTCGCCTTGCCTCACCGGCCTTCTGGTGGTCCGGAGGCAGCTACCGGACGCTTCGCACGGACAATCCGGTCCGACACATATCCACGTGGCGGCTTCTTCGCCCGACGGCGAAAAGTCGGCTTTCCGGCGTCTTGTACTTGATCACCCGGCGGGGATGGGGCACCTCATAGCCCACGTCGGCCATCATGGCCGCGAGATTCTCCGGGGTGAACAGGAGGCTGTTCCAATCGAGATTTGCCTGCCCGTTGGAGCTCGCGCCTTGCGAAGACTGCCGGCCGGACGCAGGAAGGTGCTCCAGGCTCGTGGCGATGGTTTCGATCAGGCACTTGCCGCCGTCCCGGAGGCAATTGAACATGATCCGCAACGCCAGTTTCGGGTCGCTGGCATAGTGCAAGACACCGGCACACAACACGATGTCGAAGGAGTCATGAAACGCCGGCGTTGTGCAATCGAAGAGCGAGAGATGCTTAACCTCGAGTTTGTCGATGGCAAACGCGTACCGCAGGTAGTCGACGCAATCGGCGTACTTTTTCACTTCTTCGACGGCCACGACTTCGGCGCCCATGGCGCAGAGCAGCAAGCTGGTGCCGCCGGTCCAGCACCCCAGGTCAAGAACGCGCAAACCCTCCAGCGAACGCGACAGGGCTTGGAGGTCGTCAATGAACACCTTGAGCACCGACATGTGGTGCTTGCACATTCGACCAGGCACGCCGAACTCGCCGAAATCGTGGTGGTGTCCCCAGTGAAACTCCACTGAGATAGGCTTCTGCTTCGCAGGGTCCACGAACCCCTCCATGGCATGGTCCCGAATGGTCAGGAACTCATGAATCCTCTTGGTGAAGGCATCCGCGGAGACATTCACGAGGTCCTTGAGTTGGTAACGGGACATGAGTTCGTGCAGGTATGCGTACGTCGGGAGGGTTTTCGGGGCTAATAAAGAAGGGGCCGCGTTCATGCTAGCTCCTCAAGAGCCCACCGGCGTGTGCACGGCGGCTGGCCTGGGGCTTTCGGCTTGCTCGGCGGCTCGGCGCACCAGCGAAGCATGAAACGCTCCGATCACTTTCCGCATCACCGCGGCATAGGTGTAGTCGCGCAGCACGATCTGCCGTAGGTCGCTAAGCACCTCGTGCCGCTGGGCCTCGTCGGCGAGGTATCGCTCAGCCAGCGCCTCGAATTCCTCAGGGGTGCGGAACACGACGCGCTCCAAGCGTGGGAAAACGGTCGCGACGCCCTCTGGGTGCAGACCGGCCTCACGTTGCGACACGTACGTCTCGAGCGGCAGTCCCGCGAAGTCCACCGGGCAATACCGCGTCAAGGGGAGCGTACCACTGGCCAGGGTCTCCAGGGCCCGCTGATGCCGGAATCCCAACAACTGAAGGGCCAGTCTCGAGGCTCGGGTGGCGCAGCGGAGCGGTTCTCCGTGCTCGATCACCCCGGCCGCAAACTCCGCCAGCGTGGGGTGCTTCTCCCAGCCTCGGCCGTAGATCTTGAACACCCGGCCGGTACGCCGGGCCCACGCGGCGACCCATTCGAGAGCCTGCTGACGCCGGCCCCAGTCGAGCAGGCGGTACGCGAAATGGCTGCTCACGTGCGTGGTCTGGGCTCCGTCCAACGTCAGGCCGGTTTCGGCGACGGCGGAGCGGACCAGGTTCTGGGCCGCAACTCCTATCCCCTGGTGATCGTCCAGATCGAGGATTTCCATGGCGCGGTGGTAGATAAGTTCGAGTAAGGGCCGGTAGCCCGGCGGGTAGTTCTCGAGCTCGGTACGGTAGAACCGTTCGACAGGGTCCGATGCATTGCTGACGAAGCAGATGTCGCACGCGTACCGGGCCAGGGACTCCCCGTCCGGCTCGGCGTCGTGAAAAATGCGGGCCGAGACGGGTACGTTAGTGTCCTCAAACTGATCCGCGGGATAGCCGAACTCGCTGACGCAGCGCTCCTGGTAGTACCCGCACACGAAATCGAACGGGCCGATCGATGCACCCGCCCGGCGGCACAGCAAGTTACCTAACGGATCCTGAATCCAGGTGAGCACCGGCAGGTTCTTCGGCAAGTGGGGCGATTCGTAACGCAAGTGATCGAGCAGCAGGACCATGACCGGATCAAGGTCGAGAATCCTCCGGCAAACCTCCAGCTCCGAGTATTGGAAGTGGTCGGCGGTCTCAATCATCACGTGCGGTTCGTAA
>JAUWNF010000703.1 GCA_030612785.1 Phycisphaerales bacterium | reverse complement strand
CCCGCAGGGCATCGCACGTATTCGTTCAGTGGCCCGAGACGCAAAGCGCCTTCGTCGGACATCGCGGTTGCGAAGTGACGGGATGCCCGGTTCGCGCGCAGTTCCGGAGCGCAAGCCGCTCGGCGGGCGTGGAGCACTTCGGCCTCGATCCGGAGCAGCGTACGCTGCTGGTCACCGGGGCATCCCAAGGCGCGACCTCGATCAACAGCGCCGTGATCGCCATCCTGGATGACCTGGCCCGGCAGTCCGGCTGGCAGGTTCTGCACCTGGCCGGCCCGCGCGACTTCGCCCGCACCCAGGCCGCCTACCGCGCGCAGCGCATGCCGGCCGTGGTGGTGCCGTTCACCGACCGGATGGCCGACGCGATGGCCGCCGCCGATCTGATTGTCTCCCGCGCGGGCGCTTCGACCCTCGCGGAGATCACCGCCTTGGGCAAGCCCTCGGTATTGCTGCCCTATCCGCACCATCGCGACATGCACCAGCACGCCAACGCGCGGGTGCTGGTCAAGATCGGGGCGGCGCGCATCGTACATGACCGAATCGCTCCAGACCTGACCGCCCCGGTTTTGCGCGAGGTGCTGGAGACCCTGATGCCGGACGAGCAAGTGCTCACGCGCATGGCGTCGGCGGCCAACCGCATCGGCACGACCGATGCAGCCAACACGATCGCCGCGCGAATCCAACGAATCATCGACGGCGGCGGAGAAAAGGAAGCGTGATTGGATGAAGCGAAATCGCGCACGTAGCCGATACCTTATATGCGAGAAAGATCGGGGTTGCGGTCCCCCGTCTCGTCTCGCCACCAAGACACGACAATCGACCACGAATCCTGCCGGTGCGGTGATCGGTCGGGAGTTTACCGGAGGTAAAGCGGTGCCGGAGTCCGCGGTCAGGCACGGGGCGCGCACCACCGGGGGCAATAACCCGGCCCGGGGGCGCATTCACCTGATCGGCATAGGCGGATGCGGTATGTCCGCCGCCGCGTCCTTGTTGCTGCGCTGCGGAGCCCGGGTCAGCGGTTCCGATGTGAAACGCTTCGAGGGACTTGGCCAGTTGGTCGCCCAGGGCGCCACCGTCCACATCGGACATGACGCCAGCCATCTTCCGCCGGACGTGGATCGCGTGGTAATCAGCGCCGCTATCCCTCCGACCAATCCCGAGTGGGTGGCGGCTCGCGAACGCAAGCTGCCGGTCATCCGCTACGCCGAGCTTCTCGGCGAGATTATGGATGACCGCCGAGGCATCGCCGTCGCGGGCACCCACGGTAAGAGCACCACCACGGCCTTGCTGGCGCACATCTTCCGAACCGCTGGGTTTGACCCTTCGTTTATCGTCGGGGCGCGCTCGGCCCAACTGGGCGGGAGTTCGGGCGTGGGGCGCGGCGAGCACTTCATCGTCGAGGCCTGCGAGTACGCCCGTTCGTTCTTGGCATTGAGGCCCGCCGCGGCCGGCATTCTCAACATCGACGCGGACCATCTGGACTGCTATCAGGACCTGGAAGACATCCGCACCGCATTCGCCGCGTTCGGCGCAGTGGTCCGTCCCGGCGGCCTGCTAATCACACCTTACAGCGAACGGGGTGTCGCGGAAGCGGCCCAAGCCCGGGGCGTGCGCCATGAAACCTTCGGATTCCGTCCGGGGGCGAACTGGCAAGCGGACCATCTCCACGCCGATCGAGGCTGTTACGCATTCGAGGCCGTCTACAACGGGCAGGGCTTGTTTACCACCCGACTTCGGCTCGCCGGGGTTCATAACGTCAGTAATGCTCTGTTGGCGGCAGCGCTGGCCCATCACG
>JAUWNF010000238.1 GCA_030612785.1 Phycisphaerales bacterium | reverse complement strand
CTACGACACCGCCGAGGCCGAGGGCGAACTCCTTGCCCAAGTGACCCCTGAGGATCTTATCGAGTACGGGATGATACCGGAGTTGGTGGGGCGCTTGCCGACCATCACGACGCTGGCGCCGCTGGACGCTTCCACGCTGGTGCGCATCCTGACCGAGCCGACCAATGCACTGGTCAAGCAGTTTCAGAAGTTCTTCGAGTTCGAGGAATGCGAACTGGAGTTCACCGACGATGCCCTGCAGTACATCGCGGACGCGGCGCTCGAGCGGGACACGGGAGCTCGGGCCCTCCGCGCCGTGCTTGAAGAAATCATGCTCGACGCCATGTTCGAGTTGCCGGACCGCAAGAAGTCCGGCAAGTATGTTGTGAGTGAAGCGGTGGCGCGGGGCGAGGCGTCTCTGTTCACCCCCAAGAGCCGCCGCCGTCGCGAATCGGCGTGATCCTGTCTGAGATTCCAAGCCATCGTCTCGTCTTCAGCACCCTGCAACGCCCCGTAACCGATTCGGGGAAGGTGCCCGGAGCCGATGGAGTGTTTTGGAATACCCCTAAGAATGACCGTCGCCTGCGCCGATAACCCTCATGCGGGTGCGACAAAAGAGCAGTCGACCCCAGTTGGCTTGATTCCGGCGTGTACCATGGCGATTACCATCCTATGCCCTAATCTGCGGTGCCGAAGCGTCTTGACCGTCCCGGACGGGGTTCGCGGTATGAAGGTGCGTTGTAGCCAATGCGGAACCTCCTTTCTGGTGCCTGCGGATAAACCGCCAAAAAAGGGGAAGGACTCCAGGCAGAGCACACCCCAGACAGAATAACCTCCGCCTGATCCGCTCACCGGCAGGCCCTTCGAACCTGCCCCGGCCGATTGAGCACCGGCGAACTCGCCCGAAACCCACCGTTACGAACTCACCTGGGCTCGTCCCATTGGAGGTTGGCGATGCGCTCGCGAACCGCCGCTATGTGCCTCCAGTGCGTGCCTTCCCAGAAGACGTGCCCACAGTCAGCACAGCGAAAGAACTTCTTGGCCCAAATGAGACTGCGGGCGGGCACCTCGTCGCCGACCTCAGCCCGAGAAACCGGCACCAGTTCGCCATTGCAGCGCGTGCAGCGCGCGGTACCCACGGTCAGGTGCAGCGCTCGGGCAACGTATTCAACCTGCTCGAGTAGCTTGAGGCCACGCGGCAAATCCACGGCCTGGAGTCGGCCGGTGGTGAACAGGCGACGTTCGAGCAGCTTGCCATCCGAAGTGATGACCACACGGTTCTGCGTACGGGCGATGTCGATGAGTTCCTGGTCGGCGACGCCCTCGCGGTAGAACGTGTCGTAGCCGATCAGGCGGAGCCACCGGGCCAACCCACCACACATGGCATCACAAGCTAGTCGCAGGGGAGTGTCGCTCATACGCGGTCGTGCGCCGTCCCCGTCTCAGGGGTTCATTCCCAAGGTGCGCACCAAAAAGGCCCACTCGTCGGCCTGTTCCTCAATCCGTTTGGTAGTCGGCTTGCCCGCACCGTGGCCGGCTTTGGTCTCGATACGAATCAGCGTCGGTGCGGGACCGCCCTGGGCGGCCTGCAGCGCCGCGGCGAACTTGAAGCTGTGGGCCGGCACCACCCGGTCGTCGTGGTCGGCCGTGGTGAGCATCACCGCCGGGTAGTGCGTCGCCGGCTTGAGGTTATGCAGCGGCGAGTAGGCGTAGAGGGCTTTGAACTCCTCGGGGTCGTCCGGCGAGCCGTAGTCGGAAACCCACGCCCAACCGATGGTAAACTTGTGGAAGCGGAGCATGTCCAGCACCCCCACCGCGGGCAGAACCGCCCCGAATAACTCCGGTCGCTGGATCATGCAGACTGCGGCCAACAGCCCGCCGTTACTCCCGCCGCCGGTGGCCAGCTTCTCCGGTCGGGTGTACTTGTTGTCGATCAACCACTGGGCCGCCGCGATGAAGTCGTCGTACACGTTCTGCCGGTTGAGTTTCATACCGGCCTCGTTCCACTCCTTGCCGTACTCTCCCCCGCCGCGGATGTTGGGCATGGCGAAGACGCCACCCATCTCCATCCAGACCAGCCGGCTAACCGAGAAATAAGGGGTCATGGCCACGTTGAATCCGCCGTAACCGTAGAGATAGGTGGGGTTGTTCCCGTCGAGCTTGAGCCCTTTCTTGTGGATGATGAACATGGGAACTCGAGTGCCGTCCTTGCTGCTGTAGAAGACCTGCCGGGTGTCGTACTCGTCGGGGTTGAAATCCACCGCGGGCTTGCGGAAAATCGTGCTCTCGCCGGTCTCCATGTCGTAGCGGTAGATGGTCCCCGGGGTGCTGAAGCCGGTGAAGGAGTAGAAGGTCTTGGTGTCCGCTCTCTTGCCGCCGAAACCACCGGCAGTGCAGAGGCCGGGGAGTTCCACCTCACGCACGAAGGCGCCTTGCAGGTCGAACATCTTCACTTGGCTGTGGGCGTCTTTCAGGTAGACCGCCACGAAGGTATCGTTAAGCAAATTGACGCCGCGGAGGGTTTCGTCGGCTTCGGGAAGAACTTCCCGCCAGTTGGCCCGCTCGGATTTGCGGGTGTCAATGGCGATAACCCGTCCGCGCGGGGCGTCCAGGTCGGTGCGGAACCAGAACACCGCCCCGTCGTTATCGATGAAATCATACTGGGCATCCGCATCGCCGAGCAGCTCGACCACCTGGGCGTCTTCGGCATGGAGGTCTTTGTAGAAGACGCGGTTCTTGCGCTCGGTGCCCTCGGACGCGGAGATGATGACGTAGCCCCCGTCGTCGGTGACGAACGCGCGGAAGCCCCACTTCGGATGGTCGGAGCGTTCATAAACCAGCGTGTCCGCGGACTGCGGCGCGCCGAGCTGATGGTAGAACACTTTTTGGTCGAGGTTGACGCCCTGTAGTTCGGCACCCTCCTCGGGTTCGTCGTAGCGGCTGTAATAGAATCCCGTCCCGTCCTTGCTCCAGGAGGCGCCGGTAAACTTGGTCCACTTGAGGTGGTCGGAAAGATCCTCACCGGTATCGACGTCGCGGACGTGCCATTCCTGCCAATCGGACCCCGCGGTGGACAGGCTGTAAGCCATAAGCTTGCCGTCGTCGCTGATCCCCATGCCGGAGAGCGCCACCGTACCGTCTTCTGACAACGTGTTGGGATCGAGCAGCATCCTGGGCTCGCCGTCGAGTGAGTCCAGCACGTAGAGCACGTATTGATTCTGCAGCCCGTCATTCTTGGCGTAAAAGTGCCGACTGCCGCGCTTGAACGGCGTGCCGTATTTCTCGTAGTCCCACAACTCGGTCAGTCGCTCCCGGATCTGTCGGCGGGCGGGGATTTCCTCCAGGTAGCCGAAGGTCAGCTTGTTCTGGGCGTCGATCCACACGCGCGTGTCGGGCGCGTCGGGGTCCTCCAGCCAGCGGTAGGGGTCCGCCACCTCCACGCCGTGGTAGTTGTCGACCTGATCGACCTTATGTGCCTCGGGATAGACCAACGGGCGGTCGGGGTACTTGGGACTTGCCGCGCACCCACTCATCAGCACAGCAGACGTTGCAAACATGCTCAGTTTGTTCAGCCAATCCATGACCATCTCCTAAGTAGTCCTATTGCACTTGTGAGTTAGTTCGACCTATTCGCACAACGGTCGCCGCGGCGCTGCTCGCCGCTCAGAGATTGGGCATTGTGACCGTGGGGGCACGATAGGGCAAGTGGCCCGCCGCGGCGCTAAAACGCGGTGAAGTCCACGGTTGTCTCGACCACGCCGTTGCGTCGGTAAACCGCCGCCCACGACCCGGGCGTGCCGGGTTGGTCAGTGAACGTCCAACTGAAGCGCAAGAAGATTGATCCCGCGGGCTCCTCGTGCACGCGCTCGCCGGTCAGCACGGTCACCCCCGAGGCATCGAGGACTTCGACAGAGGACGTGTCCCCGGGGGAGACGTTCACGAGGTCCAGCCAAAACTGCATCTCACCCACGCCTAACGCGATGGATCGGGTATCAACGGCCTGGCATTCCTCCAGCCCGGCGCACTCCGCTTGCGACAGACCGACCGCGCTCACCGCGAAGGTGTCGTCCATCTCGTACTCCACCAGGGCGGGCAGGGAATAGTCTTCGCCGTCGAAGACCACCAACTGAAACGCAACCCGCGTGATCCCCTCTCCGAAGTTCAAGGTGAAGGACGTGGTCGGGGCAGTTGGATCGGCGATGGTCGCGGGCGGCCCCGAGGACTGGGACCATTGATAGGTCAGGGCGTCGCCGTCCGGATCCGACGAGGGCGTGCCGTTGAGCACCCCGCTTTCGCCGAAGTCGATCGTGTACCCGTTGGGCTCGGCAATTGCGGCCACCGGCGAACGGTTGTCCGACGACGGCGGCACGACCAGCACGCGAACCGGGGCCATTCCGCTCACCCCGCCGCTGCCGGAGATCACGCCCATGGCGAAATGGCCGGTCAACGAACCCGGAATGGTGAAGGTGATGTCGAAATCTCCGTTCACGTCGGTCTGCGTCAGGTTCTCCTGGCAACAGACCGTGGCGCCCGTGTCAGGATCGACCAGGCTGAGGCACACGTATTCGTCCCCGCCGGATACCCGCCCGCTGACGGTGTACTCAACGTCGGTAGTGTAATAGAACGCCGGCGGTGTGGGCTCGAATAGTTCGATGCCGTTGATTGCGAAGGCGTCGGCAGGCAGCGATGAATCCACGAAATACTCGACGGAATCGGTGTCCAACTCGTTCTGGGAGCTGAGCACGTCACCCTCCTCGGCGACACCGTTATTACCCACCACTTCGATGAATCCGGTGGGGGTGCTCTGCCCGGCAACGTCGAGCACCTCGTAGTGCAGATGAGGCCCGCTCGAATAGCCACTGTTGCCGCTCAGACCGATCACTTGACCGGCGGCGACGAGTTGTCCGGCAACCACCTTGGCACCCCCCGGCGTTAGATGGGCATACACCGCCTGCAATCCGTCGCCGTGGTCGATCCACACCGCGTTGGACGGCGTTTCGGGGTCGTCCGGGAAGCCTGCGGGGTTGTCGGGATATTGGTCCTCCGCCCGGATTATTCTGCCGGAGCCGACCGCCAGCAGTGGTGTGCCGATGGACATGGCGATGTCCCAGGCGAAGCGTCCCTGGTGGGTGTGCGGGCCGTTGTTGGCCTGCCCGATCGTCCGCGTTTCGCCCGGTGCCCAGGGCAAGTAAAAGCGCGGCAGACCGCCGGCCTCGAGCGGCTGGAAGGTGGCGGTCACCGACTGGTCCTGATCCATTAGAATGCTGATGGCGGAGCATGTGTCGGAGACGTCGCCGCTCCATCCCACGAACTGCCACCCGTTTGCCGGAGCGGCCGTCAGGGCGATGCGCTCCTCGGCACTTCGCACCACGGTTCCCGGTGGGGGGGTGGTTGTGCCTTGCCCCGTCACCGAGATGGTCAGGGTGTAGGTCGTCGCTGGTTCGGTTTGGGCGTCGGTATTGTTGTTCTCGTTTGACGGTGGCGCGGGTGTCGCGTCGCCGTTGTCGGTCCCGTTGTCGATCGGGGTCGTAGCTCCACTGCCTGTCGGGTTGGCCCCACAAGCGGGGAGGAGCATCGCCGCGCCAACGGCTAGCAGTAGCAGTATCGTTCTGGCGAATCGATAGGGAGCTGTGTCGGGCTGGTGGGCCCGACCTACGGGGCTAATTGAGTTCGGATGGCCGGTGAACGCAGAAGCGCGGGCCGAGGAGGAGATAGAACGCAGAGACTTGGCGCGGCCTTCGGCCGCAACCCAAAAATCCGCGCGGGGCGCGAAGAAATCGAACGTTTGCATCGCAGGAAGGGTATCCCCGTTTGGGTTCTGGGCCAAGGTTCACACTTCAACAGGGTGCGTCCCCCCCCCCTTGAGT
>JAUWNF010000041.1 GCA_030612785.1 Phycisphaerales bacterium | reverse complement strand
TGGCTTCCACATTGGCTACGGATGGGAGAGATGCCGAAGCCCGCGAAGCGATCGAGGAGGCCTTGCGAATCGACCCACAGCACGCCGCCGCCCGCAAGATCCTCACGGCGTTGCAGCGCCGAGCGCGAACGGGCCCAGAGTAGGCCCCAGCCGGGTAGGGTGACAGAGCACTAGTCTTGGACTGGCCACTCCCAGGAAGCTATACTGCCGTCGTAGGCAAACCGAAGTGGCAGGAGTCAGAATCGTGAAAACCCTCACCAAGTGGATGCTCACCACGCTGGTTCTGGTGCCGGTGGCGGTCCTGGCCGGCGGTTGCCGCGCCCATCCCCTCAGCCTGGCTATCAGCCTCATCGGCGAGGCCGTGGATGACCGCGATGTTCAAGAGCGCAAGGCACAGCTACTCGGTGAGGGCCCGGAGGCAGCCGACGAAATGTTCGGGCAGCGCCACGATACGCTGGTCGACGACGCCGGCGGCGGTAAGTGGTTGATTTATCGTGAGCCCGGCGAATCCTTCAGCGAATCGTTTTATGTGGTCGAGACTTCGCCCGAGGGTCGCATCACCGGCCTGTTCAAGTGCAAGCGCAACGCCGACGGCCTGGAAGACGTGCGGGAGACCAGGAAACTGGCCGAGGTCGTGTACGGCAAGACGCCGGTGGAGTGCGAGGTCGATGCCGGTCTCGGCCCGCCCGTCTACACCATGCACAGCGAGTTAAGTGGGGCGGCTGCGCGGTTCCACGACGTGGGTGGCTGGTCCCACGCGGCCGGCGTCCGTTACTGCGTGCTCATCTTCAGCAAACGTGATCTGTGCGAGGAAGTCCGTCTCATCGGGGTGACCGCTTCTTCCCATCAAAACCGATAGCGGAGCGCATGGGTCAGGTTCCAACTGTTGTATTCCTCCGGACGGTAGAAGTGGAAGGTGTGGTGCACCTGCAGGTTGAACGCCCAGCGTTCGTTGATGGGGACCTCCCAGCCGAATCCGATCAGGTAGCTGAAGAGCCAATCCTCAATCCTCTGGCTATCGGCGTAGATCTTGACCGGGGCGATCGCGAAGTGCCCCCAGCCCCGGGCCCGCAGATAGCCGATCTCGATACCGGTGACCAGGTAAGGCCGACTGGCCTTGAGGTGCTCCTTGAGGTTCACGTAGCGTCCACGCTGGCTGAGCCCCCAAGGATAGATGTCCACGGTTATTCCGGTGTAGTACATCGCGTAACTGAACTTCAGCACCTGGTTCGCGGTAAGCCATCGCTGGTGATCCTGGTCGCCGCCGACACCGCTGCCGAAGTAGAAGTTCCACGTCAGCCACTCGGTCTGGCGGCGGCCGATACCGATGTAGGCCGTGGTCAGGGCTAAGTCGGTCTTGCGGTCGAGCGGTGTGACCGGGTTGTCGAAGACGCCGAACAGGTCCACCTTGCGCGGCAGGTCCAAACGGCGATCGAGTTTGGTCTTCGTACTGTGCAGGCGCGTCACACCCATTCGGAAACCAAGGTCCAGGTACCAGAACGTGTCTTCCGCCCGGGCAACCGGGGCAAACAGACTGTGCTCCGAGGGATCGATGGCCGGTCCGGCGGTTTCCTCCGCGCGGGTTCCCAAGTCCAGCTCTTTCGAGCGTAGCGAGAAGAACCCGTTCGACGATGCCTCGGGGGTCACGGACCTCTCCGGGAGTCGGTCCCCGGGTGCGGAGGGAGCTGTGGTCGAACGGACGTCGTCCTTCGGAGACGTGGGCTCACGCCGGTCTGGTGGCCCGGAGCGCGTCGGTCGTGCGGCTTTTTTGGAAGCGAACGCCTTGAACGGACCAACCAACTCCCATTCGTCGGCGACCCTCCCGCCCGGTCCCATCGCGCAGCCGGTTGCCAACGCGGCGGCCACGCCCAAGCCTACCAAGATGAACAATCCGCGGAACGGTTTCATGGTTTCCCGTCGCACGCTCCGGTCACTGTCGCCGGGCCAACGCCCCTCCCCGAGGCAGGCAAACAAAAAGCGCGGCGTGTGGCCGCGCTAGTGTCGTCGTTGACATCCCACGCTCACCGGCAAACGCGCCCTACCATGCAAAATGAGAGAATGCCTTGTTCGCCTCGGCCATACGGTGCACGTTTTCCCGGATGGTCATGGCGGCGCCTTCACCACGGTAGGCGTCGTAGATCTCCTGGGCGAGATACTCGTGGGCGGGCTTGCCGCTCTTGCCGCGAAGCGATTGCAGAACCCAGCGAATGGCCAACGATTGTTGACGTTTGCGATTGACCTGGATGGGGACCTGGTAGTTCGAGCCGCCCACGCGCTTCGACCGCACCTCGATGTTCGGCTTGACGTTGTTCATCGCCGTTTCGAAGACCTCCAGCGGCGGCGAATCCTTGATCCGTCGGCCGACGATCTCGAGGGCGTCGTAGAACAGGCGTTCCGCCACGCTCTTCTTGCCGTCCCACATGAGACAGTTGATGAACTTGGACACCAACCTGCTGCCGTAGCGCGGGTCTAGTTTCAGTTGCTCCACCGATCTTGTGAATTTTTTACGAGCCATTCCGGAACTATCCTGTTGCTGACGCCAATCCCGCGAACACAGAAAACACTATTGTATCAAACCTTCCCCGCCGGGCAAACGCCGGCGGAACGGTTACCGCCCCGAACGGAGCCCGATGGTCAACCGCCAAGCCCGCACCGCTGCCACGGCCACGGCGATTTTCAGCACCGCCCCGGGCCAAAACGGAACAAGACCCACAACAGACGCCGTCGAGACGTCCCCTCGCAGCCACACGGCCAGCCAGGTCACGCCGAAGGCGAAGATCAGGGCCGTACCCCCCGTCGCCGCTAGCGTCGTGCGCAGCCAGCTTCCGCGACCCGCAAGCCCGAAACGCCCCACAAACGCGGCGGCAAACACAAACCCAACCAGGTACCCGGCGGTCGGCCCGATCCCGCCCACGGCGAACAAGGGCAGCCCAACCACACCGAGGATCAAGTAGAGCAGCATCGCCGCCGGGGCTAAACGCGCCCCCAACGCAAAACCAACTAGCAGCACCGCCAGGGTCTGTAAGGTGATCGGCACGGGACTGCCGGGGACCCAGACTCTGGCATGCGCGGCCAGCGCGGTGGCCAGCACAGCACCGGCTACCTGAAAGATCAAAATGGTAGTCGCACCTATGGCCGTCTGCGCCGTCGCGGGGAGTCCGCTCGGCAGCAAGCTCAGGTGGGGTTTCCGCTCGGACATTAGGACCTCCAGGTCCAACTGGAACAACCACCAGCGGGAGGTTCATCACCGCGGCGGGTCTATGTCCTCTTGCGCTTGACGCCGTACTTACTGCGCCCCCGGTTTCGCGGGCGCCCTTCTTTGTCACCCTCGACCCCCACGCAATCCAAAGTGCCCCGGATAATGTGATAGCGCACCCCGGGCAGATCGCGAACCCGCCCGCCGCGCACCAGCACCATGGAGTGCTCCTGGAGGTTATGGTCCACCCCGCCGATGTACGCGCTGACCTCCTTGCCGTTAGTCAACCGCACCCGGGCCACCTTTCTCAGAGCCGAGTTGGGCTTCTTGGGCGTCTGCGTCTTGACCAGCAGGCACACTCCACGGCGCTGGGGACATTCTTCCAAGTCGCGCACCTTGGACTTCTTCATCGTGTCCTTGCGCGGGTGACGAACCAATTGGTTGATTGTCGGCATCGTTTCCCTCTATCAAAGCTGCTTGAAGTCGGACTCCGACGGACTCCCCCAACGGGGTATCCCGCCACCGAATAGTCTATTCTACCGCCTTATCGGCCGTTTCCTCAATGGGGACGTCGCCCGCCACCACCGCTCTGGCACTACTCTCGGGCTTCGGTTCGCTGGTGGCTTCGCTCACGCCATCCGGTTGCACCGCGGAGTCGCGCTCCGCGAGCTGTACGCCGCCTTCCATGGCAGATTCTGCTTCGGAGCCGCCGAAGGGATGCCCAGCACCCGACGGAACCGGGGGAGCCACCACGGGCATATCCAGAGTCGTCACCATCTCTGCCTCGGAAACCGGCGGCAACTCGGCCGGCGCCTCCTCAACAACCGGCAGCGGTTCACCGACGAGTTCCACACCCCTGCACAGATACGGCTTGAAGGCCGTTCCCGCGGGGATGAGATGACCCAAGATCACGTTCTCTTTCAAGCCCAGCAGCGGATCACCCTTGCCGTAAAGGGCGGCTTCGGTGAGTACCTTGGTGGTCTCCTGGAAGGAGGCCGCCGAGATAAATGAATCAGACTGCAAACTCGCCTTGGTAATGCCGAGCAACAGCGTGGTCGCCGTCGCGGGCTTGGGTCTCTTGCCTTTGCCCGGCTCGCCGCCCTGCTCCTCGACCAACTCGTTGGCGTCGGCCAAGACGGTCTTGAGCACGATCGCGTTTTCCTCGAACTCGGTATCGCCGAGGTTGGTGATCTTGACACTCTTGCTCAGTTGGTCGTTTTTATCGCGGAATCTGAACCGGTCGACGACCTCGCCGGGCAGGAAGCTGGAGTCTCCCGGAGACTCGATCTTCACCTTGCGGAGCATCTGGGAGATGATAACCTCTACGTGCTTATCGGTGATGCTGACGTTCTGGCTACGGTAAACCGCCTGCACCTCAGCAATCAGGTAGTTCTGCAATGCCTCTTCGCCCTTGATTCGAAGGATGTCGTGGGGGACCAGCGGTCCTTCGATCAACGGATCACCGGCCTCGACGAGGTCTCCGGCGTGGACCAATAACTGCTTACCCTGGGGAACATGGTGCTCTTTCTCCATCCCGCTTTCGTTGCGCACGATGATGGTCATCTTTCCACGACGCTTGTCGGCCCGGATTTCGACATTGCCGGAGATTTCCGCCATCACCGCCGGTTCCTTGGGGCAGCGGGCCTCGAAGATCTCGGTGACCCGCGGCAGGCCTCCGGTAATATCCTGGGTACCGGCCATAGCCCGCGGCTGCCGGGCGAGCAACTCGCCGGGCACCACTTCCTGGCCTTCTGCGACCTCGATGTGGGCCTTGGCGGGAAGGTAGTGGTAGTCCAGCACGTTGCCCTCTTTGTCTTCGATGACGATCTGCGGGTGCTTCTCGCCCTTGTGCTCGATGACCACGAGCTTGGAGGTCGCCCGTTCCTGCTCGGCGCGGACGGTTTCGCCCTTGATGATGTCCTGGAAGCGGATAAATCCACCAACCTCCGCCAGAATAGGTGTCAGGTGCGTGTCCCAAGTGACCAGTACGGTCCGGGGCGACACCTTCTCCCCGTCCTTGACCACTAGTTCGGCGCCGTACGGCACCTTGTAACGCTCCAATTCGCGCCCTTTGGCATCGTGAATGGCGATCTCGCCGTTACGCTTGAGCACGACGTTCCGCTCGTGCAAGTCTCCCCTGGTCGGCACGGTCGCATGGAACAGGCTGACGTATGCAACGGTTCCGCCCTGTACATTGCGAATCTCGTTCTCCACAACATCACGGGTGGCGACTCCCCCCGTGTGGAAGGTCCGCATGGTGAGTTGCGTCCCGGGCTCACCGATCGACTGTGCGGCTATAATGCCGATTGCCATGCCTTCCTCGACCAGGCAGCCCGTAGCGAGGTCGACGCCATAGCACCGGGCACACACCCCCGGGCGACTCTCGCAGGTCAAGGGGCTGCGCACGCGGAGCATGTCCATACCCAGTTCCTCGATCTGCGAAGCGATGTCACGGGTAATGATATCGTTCTCGCCGATAATCAATTGGTCGGTGACCGGGTTACGAATGGGGTCTCGGGCTACGCGCCCGACGATGCTCTCGCGCAGGGGGATGTCCACCTCCTCACCCTTGTACGTCGCCCCCTTGGTGATGCCCATAATCGTGCCGCAGTCCTCTTGGGTGATGATGAGGTTCTGGGCGACGTCGGCGAGCTTGCGGGTAAGGTAGCCCGAATCGGCGGTTTTGAGGGCGGTGTCGGCCAATCCCTTGCGCGCCCCGTGTGTGGAACTGAAGTACTCCAGCACGCTGAGCCCTTCGCGGAAGTTGGCCTTGATCGGCGTTTCGATGATCTCGCCCGAGGGGTTGGCCATCAGGGCCCGCATGCCCGCGAGTTGACGAATCTGGTCCACGCTGCCACGCGCGCCTGACTCGGTCATCAGGAAGATAGGATTGAGGTAGAGTCTGGCATCGCTGGTGTCGCTGGAGGCGGGCCTGCCATCTTTCGTGCGGAAGTCCATCTTGAGCTCGCGCATCATCTCTTCGGTGACCTTCTCGCGCGCGTGAATCCACACGTCGATCAACTGGTTGTACCGCTCCATGGGGGTGAGCACGCCCTTTTGAAAATCACGCTCGATCCGGTCGACCTGTTTCTGCGCCGCGGCGATGATCGCCGGTTTGGCCGCCGGCACGCGGAGGTCGCTGATCCCGAAAGACAGCCCGGCGAGCGTGCTGCGCGTGAAGCCGATCGCCTTGATCTCGTCCAGCAGGTCGATAGTGTGGGCACGCCCGAGCAGGCGATGACAATCGGCGATCACGCGGGCCGCCCCCCTCTGCGAAAGCGAATGGTTGTAGAACGGCATGCCTTCCGGAAGAATGTCGTTGAAAATCAAACGTCCCACCGTGGTGATTATCCTCCCGTTGGCCGGCACCTCCTCGGCGGCAGCGTCCAACGAGGTGACTACCTTCGAATGGGAGACGCGCACCCAGATCTTGTCGTGCACGTGGATCTTGCCCAAAGCACCGGCCAACAGCGCCTCGTGCGGCGAGGCAAACGCCTTGAGCTTGGCCGGATCGTCCACCGGCGGGCTCACATGGTCGGTGGTCAGGTAGAAGATGCCCAACACGATGTCCTGCGAAGGAGACATAATGGGGCTACCGTTGGCGGGGCTGAAGATGTTGTTCACCGACAGCATCAGTACGTGGGCCTCGGCCTGGGCCTCCACCGACAACGGGAGGTGAACGGCCATCTGGTCACCGTCGAAGTCCGCGTTGAAGCCCTTGCACACCAGGGGGTGAATGCGGATCGCGTTCCCTTCCACCAGCACCGGCTCAAATGCCTGGATACCCATCCGGTGCAGGGTGGGCGCGCGGTTCAGCAAGACCGGGTGCTGGTAGATCACTTCCTCGAGGATGTCCCAAATCTCTTGGTCGCGCCGTTCGAGCATCTTCTTGGCGCTCTTGATGGTGTCGGCCAACCCACGTTCCTTGAGCTTGCGGATGATGAACGGCTGGAACAGTTCCAGCGCGATCTTCTTGGGCAACCCGCACTGGTGCAGTTTGAGTTCCGGACCCACCACGATCACCGAGCGCGCCGAGTAGTCCACGCGCTTGCCCAACAGGTTCTCTCGGAAACGTCCCTGCTTGCCCTTGATCATGTCGGTCAGTGACTTAAGCGGGCGATTACTTGAGCCCAGCACCGGTCGGCGGCAGCGCCCGTTGTCGAACAGGGCGTCCACCGCCTGCTGAAGCATGCGTTTTTCGTTCTGGATGATGACCTCAGGCGCGTTCAGGTCCACCAGCTTCTTCAGGCGGTTGTTGCGGTTGATGATGCGGCGGTAGAGGTCGTTCAAATCGCTGGTGGCGAAGTTCCCGCTTTCCAGGAGCACCAGCGGACGCAGGTCCGGCGGGATCACCGGAATGGCGTCCAGGATCATCCACCCCGGGTCGTTGGGCGACTGTCGAACTGCTTCGACGATCTTGAGCCGTTTGGTCGCGTCCTTGATCTTCTGCTTGCTGTTGGTTTGGGCCAGGGACGCGTGCAGCTCGTCGGCCAACGCGTCCAGATCGATCCGCGTCAGCAACTCCTTGACGGCCTCGGCACCCATCAGGGCCTTAAAGGAGGCGCCGTATTGCTCGAGGGCAGCACGGTACTCCTCCTCAGTGAGTGATTGCTTCATCTTTAACGCGGTGTCCCCGGGATCGACCACCAGATAGTCCTGGAAGTAGATCACTTTTTCGAGGTCGGCGGTCTTCATGGCCAGCAGATTGCCCAGGCGCGACGGCATGGACTTGAAGAACCAGATATGCACCACCGGGGCGGCCAGGTTAATGTGCCCCATCCGCTTGCGGCGCACGCGGGAATGGGTCACCTTTACTCCGCAACGATCGCAGATGATCCCCTTATGCTTCGTGCCTTTGTACTTGCCGCACGCGCACTCCCAGTCACGCTCGGGACCGAAAATCCGTTCGCAGAACAGTCCGTCGCGCTCGGGACGGTAGGTTCGGTAGTTGATCGTCTCGGGTTTCTTCACCTCGCCGAACGACCAGGCCCGAATGTCGTTCGGGCTGGCCAGCGATATCGACACACTACCGTAATCGTTGATCCGGTCGTAAACGCTGTCTGTCATAAGGTGCGGCCTCCCCGTCTGGAAGGGTTACTCATCAAGCCGTTCATTCAGTCCACCTCTTGGGTCGCTGGTTTCGTCCTGGCCTTGGCCTCCCAGACCAACGGAACGAGCCCGCCGACTTTCTTGAACCCCAACTCTTCGCAGAAATCGACCTCGGTCCCGTACGCCAGCACGTCGATCCTTTCGACGCCATAATCGCGCAGGGCGTCAATCACCCGCTGGGCCAACTCGTGGGCGATGCCCTCGGAATCGTGCTCGATACGCCCGTCGATCCGGGTGACGCAGCCGGGTCCCTGAAAGGCGGGATCCAGCTTGCACTCCACCAACTGCCCGCGAACCCCGTCGGTCACCCCACGTGCCAAGCCGATCAGCCGGCCGTCCTGCCGTGCGGCAACCAGGCAGAACGTGCTGTCGACCATACGTTGCAGCTTCTCAAGCGACTGGGTCGTGGCATGCTGCTGCCCTTGGTAGAAGGCCAGTAACTCATGGGGATCCATCTGCTCGACAATTTCGTAGACTACGGTTCCCACCATCACAGCAACCTCGTCAGCCAACGCAACAGCTATCAGCCATCAGCACTTAGTCACTAGCGCTATTCCATAATCCCCAACCGTCAATCCGTTAAATCACCCGCTTTTTCTCGAGCTGAATGTTCATCCCCAGCCCGCGGATTTCGTGGCAGAGCACGTCAAACGAAACCGGGGTGCTCGCTTCAAGTGTATTCACGCCCTTGACCATCGATTCGTAGATCTTCGTGCGGCCTTCGACGTCATCGCTCTTAACGGTGAGCAATTCCTGGAGAAGATAGGCAGCGCCGTACGCCTCCAACCCCCATACCTCCATTTCGCCGAAACGTTGCCCGCCGGTCCGGGCCTTCCCGCCCAACGGCTGCTGCGTAATCAGGCTATAGGGCCCGGTCGCCCGGGCGTGAATCTTGTCGTCAACCAGGTGGTGCAGCTTCATCATGTAGATGTATCCCACGGTGACCCGCTGGTCGAAAGGCTCCCCTGTGCGACCGTCGTACAAGGTGATCTTGCCACCGTAGGGCATCTCACAGAACAGTTCGCGACTGGTGCCCGCCTCCAAAACGGCGCCTCGGTCCTGGCGACGCGCACGTACTCTCTCGTTGGCCTCATCAACGGCCGCGTGGATCTCGTCCTCCTTGGCCCCGTCAAACACCGGCGTGATCGCCTGGAACCCGAGGATTTGGGCCGCCCATCCCAAGTGCGTCTCCAGAATCTGACCCACGTTCATACGCGAAGGAACGCCCAGCGGGTTGAGCAGAATGTCGACCGGCATCCCGTCTTCCAGGAACGGCATATCCTCCTCCGGCAGGATGCGGGCGATGACCCCCTTGTTACCATGGCGTCCGGCCATCTTGTCGCCCACGGACAATTGGCGCTTGGTGGCGATATAGACCTTCACCATCTCCAGAACGCCCGAGGGAAGCTCGTCCCCGCGGCGCGCGTGGGCCACGCGTCGCTCGCACTCTTCCGCAAGGTCGGAAATCCGCGGCCAGAAACGGTCAACCACTTTCAGGGCCTCCTCGCGTTTACCGGCCAGTTTGACCCACTTCATATGGCGCGTCCGGATGTGTTCCTTGAGAGACTCGACCTGCTCGAGAATCACTTCGGTCAGTTCGCTGCGCCCCACGATCTGACGGGTGTTGGGGTCGACCATCGGCTGTCCAACGACCTCCTCGATGGCCATGCACAACTGTCGGAAGACGTGGACGATCTTCTCCCCGAATTGAGCCTTGGTCTCTTCAATCCGTTTGTTCAGCTCCCGCTTCTGCTCCTCGGTCAGGTGCATGCGCCGGCTGAAATGTCTGGCATCGATGACGATGCCCTCCTCGCCGGAAGGCACCTCCAGCGAATCGTTTTTCACGTCCTCGCCGGCGCGACCGAAGATCGCGTGCAGCAGCTTCTCCTCCGGGCTTAATTCAGTTTTGGACTTGGGACTGA
Organism: Phycisphaerales bacterium; assembly: GCA_030612785.1. GTDB lineage: Bacteria > Planctomycetota > Phycisphaerae > UBA1845 > UBA1845 > JAAEQG01. Next base: position 2,598 of record JAUWNF010000041.1, on the reverse strand, counting down.
CCTTGCCCACGAGGATATCCCCGGGACCCACCTTGGTTCCGATGCGAACCACCCCATTGGCGTCCAGGTTGGCCAGGGCCCGCTCCGAAACGTTGGGTATGTCCGCAGTGAATTCCTCGCGCCCGAGTTTGGTCTCGCGGATCTCTACCTCGTGTTCCTCAATGTGGATGCTGGTGAAAACATCCGCTTTGACCAACCGTTGGCTGATCAGAATGGCGTCCTCGAAGTTGTAACCGTCGTAGGTCATAAAGGCGACCACCAGGTTCTTGCCGAGGGCCAATTCTCCGTTCAGCGTGGCCGGCCCGTCAGCGATGATCTGCCCTTTCTTGACCCGATCACCCGGCCGAACAAGTGGTTTTTGATTGAGGCAGGTCCGCTCGTTCAGCCCCTGGAATTTGCGCAGGACGTATTCGTCCGTCGAGTCGAGAATGATGTGTCTGGCATCGACGCCGGTCACCGTACCGGACTTGGCGGCACGGACCACCATGCCGCTGTTCCGGGCGATACTGTGCTCCATCCCCGTCGCTACCACGGGCGGCTCTACCTTGAGCAGGGGAACAGCCTGCCGTTGCATGTTCGAGCCCATCAGAGCGCGGTTCGCGTCGTCGTGCTCGAGGAATGGAATCAGCGCAGCGGAAACACCCACGGTCTGCTTCGGCGAGATGTCCACATAGTCCACCTCCGAGCTGTCCACCTGGGTGAGGTCCCCACGCGCACGCACGATGGTCGGTCCCTCCTTGATCTTCTCACCCCCGGGCTCGATCGCTTCCGGCGGAGCCAGCACCGTACGCATTTCCTCGTCGGCCCGAAGATAGACCACGCTGCCAATCGAGCCGTCCCGCTTGACTTTGCGGTACGGCGTTACCAAGAAGCCGTAATCGTCCACCGTGCTGTAGATACTCAGCGACGCGATCAGCCCGATGTTGGTCCCTTCCGGGGTCTCGATCGGGCAGATCCGCCCGTAGTGGCTGATGTGGACGTCGCGCACCTCGAAACCCGCCCGCTTACGATTCAACCCGCCGGGGCCCAACGCCGAAAGCCGCCGCTCGTGGGTCAACTGCGACAACGGATTGGTCTGGTCCACTACCTGGGAAAGCTCGCCGCGACCGAAGAAAAACTCGATGCTCGAACTGATCGACTTGCTGTTGACCAGTTCGGCGATACGCCCGATCTGGTCAGGGTCCTTCATGCTCATACGTTCCGTGACGGTGCGGCGGAACTTCAACAACCCCTTGCGCAGTTCCTCGGCGGCCAACTCGTCCAAGGTCCGCAGACGACGGTTGCCCAGATGGTCGATATCGTCCACCTCGTACTTGCCGTCGCCCGAGCGCAACAGCATCACGTACTTCACGCACGCGATAACGTCCTCCACGCTAAGCGTCATCGCGTCGTTACCGTTGCCGCAGTCCAACTTGCGGCACAAGCGGAAGCGCCCCACTTCTCCGAGGCGATAACGGTTCTCGTCGTAGAACTTCTCCGAGAAGAGTTTCTTGGCTTTGTCCACCTGCGGCGGATTGCCCGGACGCAGACGGGCGTAGATCTTCAAGAGCGCCTCTTCGTAGGAACTGGCCGAGTCCTCCGCCAGCGTGTTGAGAATCAGCGGGTCGCTCACCTTGGGGATGACTTGCACTTGTTTGAGATCGGAGTTCTGGATGGTGGTCACCGCGTCCCCCATCTGGCAGCCGGCCCGGACCAACTCTTCCCCGCTTTCTTCGTCCACGATGGTGGTCACCGCGTACATCTCCGGCTTGAGCGCCGAGGGCTTCACCATCTTGGTCTTGTAGAACTCGCTGACCAGTGCTTCATCGGTGCCGTAGCGCGGGTCCATAGCGCGGATGAAGGTGGTAGCGGGAATCTTGCCGGACTGGTCAATGCGGACCGCCAGGACGTCTTTCTTGGTGACGTTGATCTCGACCCAGCTACCTCGCGAGGGGATGATGCGGCATCCATGGAGGGCCCGGTCGCCTTCCACCTGCTCCTTGACGAAATCGACGCCCGGCGAGCGGTGCAACTGGGACACGATGACCCGCTCCGCCCCGTTGATGATGAACTCGCCCCCCCCGATCATGATGGGCAGTTCGCCGATGTAGATCAGGTCTTCCTGAATCTCGTCCGTATCCTTGCGGATCAGGCGCAGGCGAACCTTGAACGGCAATCCGTAGGTGAGCCGCAATTGGCGGCACTCATCGGGCGTGTAGCGCGGTTTGCCCAGTTCGTAATGGATGTACCGCATCGACATGTTCCCGTCATAGCTTTCGACCGGGAACACTTCGCGCAGCAGGGCCTCCAACCCGCGATTCTTCCGCGAATCGGGCGCCACCTCCTGTTGCAGGAAGCGGGCGTAAGATTTGACCTGAATGTCGATCAGGTTCGGAATGGGCAACACATCGCCCACTTTTCCGAAATTGCGCGTCGTCTTGCTCTGGACCATCCGAAACGCCCTTTCGAGAATGGAAAGCTCACGCATCCGGCCGCGGCGCACTGAACCTGCGCGGATCATGCTCATTCAAGGGATGGATATACCCGAAGGCGAAGCAATCTGATGAGCCGCGTGCTCCCGTTCACGCGCCTGGTCCCGCTCCGCAGGGCAGAATCACG
>JAUWNF010000374.1 GCA_030612785.1 Phycisphaerales bacterium | reverse complement strand
CCCCCCCCGCCCCCGCTGGGGGTGCAGCCCTGCATCATGCCTGTCCAGGCCAACCCCGCGATCACGAGAACCATCCATACGCTCTGCGTTCTGATCATACACGACATGATTCAAACCTCCGTTACCTGTGCCCGACGCCCGAAGACATGCACCGTCACCGCGTACATGTATAACGTGCATATAATGGCATACTTAGAGAAAGGGTCAAGGGGGAACTCATGGCGTCAGCCACGTCGATGGGGCGTGGGTTTCTCGATCAGGTCCATCAACACGCGTGCGGGACGCTCGCAGCGGGTCAGGAGGATCATGGCGGCGATGACGTAGGGCTTGTGCTCGGCCTCTTTGTAGGTGGCCAGGCGGTAGCGCTCGAAGACGTTGGCGGCGACCTCGCCGGCTGCGCAATTCACGTCGGTGATGTCCGCCGGTAGCGGGTGCATGTAGTGGGCCTGTCCGCCCCGGGTCATGCTCATAAGCCGGTCGGTGCACTCCCAATCCTTGTGCGTGGCGTTGTTGGCCAGGCACTCCTTCTCCAACTCGTCGAGCTGCCTGGCTTCACCGGCGCGCAACAGAGCCGTGCGCCGCTCCATGATTTTGTATGGTGCCCAGCTCTTGGGGTACACGACGTCGGCGTCCGCAAAGGCCTCCTCCATGCTATGCACCTTGGTGAAGGAGCCGCCGGACTCCTGGGCATGTCTGCCGGCTAACTGCTCGAGCTCGGGGATGACGTCGTAGCCTTCCGGGTGGGCCAACACCACCTCCATGCCGAAGCGGGTCATCAGCGTGATGATGCCCTGGGCGACAGACAGCGGCTTGCCGTAGGACGGCGAGTAGGCCCAGGTCATCGCAATCTTCCTGCCGCGGAGGGCCTCCAGCGAACCGTAGGTCTTCTGCAAGTGCAGCAGATCGGTCAGGGACTGGGTGGGATGGTCACGATCGCACTGTAAGTTGATCACCGCCGGGCGCTGGGGCAGGGCACCCTCCTGGTATCCGGCTTCCACCGCCGCGGACACCTCGGCCATGTACTTGTGCCCCTCGTGGATGAACAGGTCGTCGCGGATGCCGAGGACCTCGGTGAGGAACGAGATCATGTTGGCCGTCTCGCGGACGGTCTCGCCGTGGGAAAGCTGCGACTTGCTCTCGTCCAGGTCCTGGATGGACAGCCCGAGCAAACTGGCGGCACTGGCGAACGAGAACCGTGTGCGGGTGGACTTGTCGCGGAAGTTGGAGACCGCCAGCCCGGCGTGGAACACGCGGGTCGAAACATTGGCCCGCCACATTTCCTCCAGTACCTCGGCGGCCAGCAGCACCGCACGCAGATCGTCAGCCGACTGCTCCCACGTCAGCAGGAAGTCCTTCTGACAGAAAGCGGTCTTCAATCCATCCAGCCGCTCGAGTAGCGGTCCAATATACTGAGGTACCATTCGGATCATCCTCTCGTAGTGCTCATGGTGCTAAAGAGAGCCCTTATAGCAAGCCGTCACAGTAGGTCAACTCTGGGGGCAAGCGGGCTGGCGGTGGTAGCCGTGCGCGGGTGAGTTCGCCTATTCGGAATACCAGCAGCGCGGCCAATTGTCGCAACCGATGAAATACGCGGCCGTCCCAACGCGTCGTCGAAGCTTCCACGTGAGCCTTCCCCCGCATCGAGGGCACCGACGATCAATCTGATCTGCCGGGGTGCTCTCTGCCTTGCGCTCACAGTCAACACAGCGGGCTGCGTTTGGGACCGCTTCGGTACGTGCCACGGGAATCGGTTGACCGCACTCCTCACACGTCCGGGCATTCCCTCGTTCCGATTCGAGCGTGACAACTCGGTACGGCGTGCCGCAGTCCTTGCATACCAGACGAACCCTCGACTGATTCGCAGGAAGTTCGAAGAAACGCGGATCACGTCGCAGTATTTCCGTGATGATCTCCGACGGTACTGGTTTCTCCTTACCGCACTGATCACACCGGACAAGCATGGCCAGACGCATTCTACAGCACGGGTGGGCGAGGTCTATGGGCAGGGGGGACCGCATCGAAGCTCCATGGGAGGGTTTGCGGCTCGTCCGCGCCGCCGAGATGCCTGATGTTCTGAACGATCAGGGGAAGGCAATAGTCCGCCATTTGCTCCCGGACTTGGACAGTGGTAAACCGTAGAACCCTCCACCCCGCTGTCTGCAGGTCGTTGTTACGCAGGTTGTCGGCCTTACTTCGTTCCGCGTTGGCATGCCACCGATCCCCGTCGGTCTCCACGTCCAATAGCACGTATGCGGCACGATGATGCTTATTCAGGGACGACTACGTACCGTTTTGGGCGGGCCGTACCGCAATTACATGCTCACGAATGCGGGTGAAGACCTCCGGCGGGAAGCCCATGGCGCGCTTGAACTGGTAGTCGCGCTCCAGGACGTTGGGGTGTCGCTGCCAGCGGCGGAAGGTCTGCCAGTCAATCAATCCGCGAAGCCACGAGCGATGTCCGAAGACCGGGACCGGATAGTCGCTGCCGTGCACCATGCGATTCACCACGGGCTCGCGCAGACACTCGCGGATGTGACTGCCCCGGAAGGGCATGTTGAAGGCGCTGATGTCGCCGTAGAGCCGCGGATACCGCCGCGTCATCTCCACGAAAACCGAGAAGTAATCGCGGGCCAGCGGACTGCTGCGAGTGCCGCAGTGGGCCGCGATCACCGTCGCTCCGCACTCCAGCGGCAGGCGTAACACGCGCGGGTCCGCCAACTCCGGTCGAACCACCGGCAGGGTGTGCTCGGTGCCGGTATGGGCCAGCAGCGGCAGGCCCGCCTCGGCCATCCGCTCCCAGAATCGAGTATAACGCCGGTCGTTGCAGTCGATGTCCTGGCACATCGGCAGGCACTTCATCAGCACCGCGCCGCCGGCCAGACACCGTTCCAATTCCTCCATCGCGTCGGGACGGGCCGGATGGACCGAGACGCCCGGCAGAAACTCCGCATACCTCCGACCGAGTTCGAGCACGTACTCGTTGGGCACGTAATAAGTGCCCGGCCGGTCGATCACCCGCCCACGCGCATCGTACACCTGCTCATGGGCGAGGATGACGACCGACTCCAGCGACGATTCACGCACGAGTTGAAGCAGCCGTTCAACGTACCGGCGGTCCAGGTCGCCGTCGAGGGCCCTGGCGGGCAGACCGACGTGCCTGAGGATCACCGGAACCATCAGGCGGCGCCAGCCGGGCGTCCGCAGCCGGCACCCCGTTCCCCCCGCGCCGTTGCCGCCGACGTGTACGTGCGCGTCGATCGGTCCGGCATGCGGCGGGAACGCAGGGGATGTTCCAGGGGCGGCGTTCATAGTCTCCTTGCCTTAGAAAACCTGATGACCGGGCCCGCGTCAATACGTCCTGGATCGCGTATACTTCTCATATCATAACGATTGACCGACTCGCAGAAACGGCCAGCGGGCACGCCGGTCGCCACAGAGAGGCTGACATGAAAACACCGGAGATGAGATATCGTTCGCTGGGGCGTTGCGGGACCCGAGTCAGTGTCTTCGGACTGGGCGGGTGGCTGACTTACGGGCATAGCGTAACCGACAGAAAGCTGGTGCGGAGCATTCTCACCACCGCCTTCGACGCGGGGGTCAACTTCTTCGACATCGCCGACATCTACGCCAAGGGGGAAGCTGAGAAGATGATGGGCACGGTGTTGAGGGACTTCCCTCGCCACGAGTTGGCGATCTCCAGCAAGGTCTTCTTTCCCATGAGCGACGAGGTGAACGACCGCGGGCTGTCGCGCAAGCACATCTTCGAATCGGTCCACCAGAGCCTGCGGCGGATCGGCACGGACTACCTGGACCTCTACTTCTGCCACCGCTTCGACGAGGAGACGCCGATCGACGAGACCGCCCGGGCCATGAACGATCTGGTGCGCCAGGGCAAGGTGCTCTACTGGGGCACCAGCGAGTGGACCGGAGCGCAGCTTCGCGAACTGCACGCGATCTGTGCCCGGGATAACCTGGAGCATCCGCAGGTCGAGCAGCCGCAATACAACCTGCTCGCCCGGGCGAAGTTCGAGAGCGACGTCCGACCGACGGCGCTGGAGTTCGGCATGGGTCTTGTGGTCTGGAGCCCGCTGGGCATGGGTGTCCTGACCGGTAAGTATGACCAGGGCACGCCCAAGGGCTCGCGGATGGCCAGGGAAGAGTGGCTGCGGGAGTACCGTCTCACGGAGGAGAACTTGGCGCGGGCACACCGGTTCAAGGCTCACGCCGACGGATGGGGCTGCTCGCGGGCACAACTGGCCCTGGCGTGGACGGTTGCCCAGGACGGGGTTTCGAGCGTCATACTGGGCGCATCCCGCTTAGAACAGCTACAGGA
>JAUWNF010000011.1 GCA_030612785.1 Phycisphaerales bacterium | reverse complement strand
GGCGATCGGGGTGGGGGACGAAGCTACACGCAGCGCAGAAGATTGGTGCCGGTGCAGACCGTAAACCCTGATGCTGCAACACTCTGCGCTCTCTGCGGCTCTGCGTTGGTGAATGATCCGAGCCGGTTGTCGGAAGCAGGGTTACTCCAGCGGGCTTTGCCGCCGTAGAAAAAAATCGTAGAAAAAAAGGGGTTGGCGCGGTGACAGCTTGCAATGGAGCGATCGCTTGTGTATGGTAGTACAAGGTCCGGTAAAAAGAAGTTTTCTGTAAAACCAACGAAGCTGTTCCGCAGGTGGTCGCCTTTGGACCGCCCGGCCCAAAGGTCGTCTGCTTTTTCCCTCGCGGAAGAGGGATCAAGATCGTCCCGCGGGCGGCGCAACTCATAGAAGGAGGCCTGAATCATGAATCAGCACGCGCTCAAATTTGCCAGCCCGGTGCTGGTGGTTGCGGTGGTCGGGATGGTCCTGTGGGTCAACGCCGGTGATCTGAACCCGCCGGCAGGTCCGGTGACGCCGACGGGGCGTTTCGGTCCCCGGACGGAAATCGATTCACTGCCGTATACGATCACGCAGTCGGGCTCGTACTACCTCGGCCAGTCCCTCAGCTTTGCGGGCCCTGGAGATGGCATCACCATCGAAGCCGATGACGTGGACATCGACCTGAACGGTTTCGAACTGGACGGCGGTAGCGTCGGCGGCACCGGAATCACTATCAGTATCAGCGGATACGACACCGTGACCGTTCACGACGGACAGGTCCGCGATTGGGCATGGGGCATCGACCTGCGATGGGGCGATCGACATCACGTCTACAACGTGACCGTTGAGGGGAATACCAACACCGGCGTTCGCGTCGGAGACTCGAGCATCGTCCGCAATGTCATTGCGGTTGGAAACGGGACCGGCATCGAGGCGTGGTGGAACTGCAAACTCACCAATTGCGTGGCCAACAACAATGCGAACTACGGAATCGCCGCGGGAGGCTCACACGTCAGCGATTCGGAGGCTTCCCACAACGGCGGGACGGGCATTCACCTCAGCGGGGGCAGCGTCCTGATTGGGTCGGTCGCTAACGAAAATGGTGAGCACGGCGTAGAGCTCCTCGACGATTGCCGCGTGACCGACTGCACCGCCTCCTTCAACGGCAGCGGCGGCATGGCTGGAAGCGGCTTCTATTGCGATGGCGAGAATAACCATCTCCAGGGCTGCGTAGCTAGGGAGAATTGGGAACACGGATTCTCGGGCTGGTATCAGCCGAGGAATGCGGTGGAGGGCTGTACGGCATCATGGAACGGCATGAGCGGCTGGGGGGACGGATTCTCCTACCTCCAGAAGGTTGTCAGTTGTGTGGCGAACAGCAACCAAGGGGATGGTATCTCGATAAGCGATGGTGTCTGCATCGCCAGCACGGCCTACGAGAACATGAACTACGGCATCTCGGCCTGGGGCAGTACGGTGGCCGACTGTGACGCCAACTACAACTACAGCGACGGCATCTGGGCCGATGACTCTATGGTCAAGAACAATAACGTTGCCTTCAACCAGGACGACGGGATCGAAGTTGGCGTCGGCTGCCACGTCTGGCGCAATAACTGTGCCGAGAACCAGGACGATGGGATCGAGGCCGTCGGCGACGGCAACAACATCGAAGGCAACAACTGCTACAACAACATGGGGGACGCCATCGATACGTCGGCGGGCGGTCCCAACTCGATCCTCTCCAACCGCGAGACCAACAACCCCGGCGGATACAACTTCAATGCCGCGGACACGTACGGACCGATCTTCGCCGGGCCCGGTCCGGTTATCATGGCTGCGGGCGCTCAGTTCGTGAACATTTCGTACTAAGGGGATTGGTCTGTCCATCGCGCCGGGACTGGGCGTCTCGGGCAGTGAATCCGGTTCACGGAAAGGAGAAGCGATGCGACGCTTGATTCATACCGCGGTCATTGTCGGCGTGGTGGCCGGGACCGCGCTCATCGGATCGACCAACATCGATCCCACGGACAAGTACGGCTGGGGCGAGAATACCGGCTGGCTCAACTGCCGAGCCTCCAACGGTGGGGCGCACCGCGCCGTGGTCCATCCAACCTTCCTGTCCGGCTACGTTTGGGGGGAGAACGTCGGCTGGATCGATCTCGGCGATGGCACGCCCGTCAATGGCACCCATTACGCCAACATGGACGGTTCGGACTTTGGCGTGAATGTCAACACCAACGGTGACCTGTTCGGTCTGGGCTGGGGCGAGAACATTGGTTGGGTCAACTTCGATACGTCATCCGCGGGGGCGCAGCGGGCCCGTTTCGACGGTTGCGAGGGGCGTTTCTTCGGTTTCGCCTGGGGCGAGAACGTCGGGTGGGTGAATCTCGACGACAGTACCCATTACGTCGCCGTCGGGCCTTGCGCGTTCGCCGATTACGAGTGCGACGGTGACGTCGATCTCGATGATTACGTCGCCTTCGAACTGCGCCTGGGCGGTCCGAACGTACCCGTTACCTGCCCCGTGTTTGACACTGACGGCGATGGGGACATCGACTTGCGTGACTTCGCCGCCTTCCAGGCGGGTTTCACTGGATCGCCGTAGCACAACCTGGCATACGGGCCCTCGGCGGCGCACTCTCCGTACTTGGCGCCTGGGCGGGAACCCGTATCAGCATCGGACGTGTGGCCCCAATGGAGGATTGGGCGCGCATCACGCGCCCCAGAAACTTCTCGACTTTGATGTCGCGCAGTTGGGCTTCGCTCTTGCCGGTGGATGGACGGAAGGAGTCGATCACGCGGACCTCGTCATAGGAGCTGCTCGCCAGGCGGCGGATGTCCCCATCCTCGACCACGTCGTCCACGTAGCAGTGCCCGATTCTTCTCCACTGGGGGGCTACCCGGTAGAGCATCTCAAGGTGGTGCACAACCACCGGGTGCAGTAGGGCCCGCGGCGTGGGCAGAATATGGATCGCCAACGGGTGGGCGTGCCAGCGATTGAGCACTTCCATCCACCAGGAGTCCTCAAGCCAATCGGCTGCCTCGCCGGTCTCGTCGGTGGCTTCGAGGTGCAACTCCCCGGGCACTTCGCCATCGTGCGGCTCGCAATCACCCGTCCCCATCGCGGCGACGTGCAGGACGGGGCGGCCTTGCGGTTTTCTCCGCGTACCCTCGGCGAGCATCCGCTCATTCCGGTACATCCACGCTTGCATGGAACGGTCTCCTAAGACGCGCACGGTCCTTGCGCTCCCCGGTTTATCGACCGCGATGGTCCGAAAACTTTATCGCAGCACTGAAACCGCTGCCACCCGGGGCTGGGCTGGAGTCCCCAAACCCGGCTCATGGCGCAACTTTCTGTAAAAACGAAACTTACGCGAGGTGACCGACCCGCTCACGGCTTGAGCAGGAACTCCATGAACTCGTGGCCGGGGTCGATTTGCAGCCGACTGCGAACCGCGTTCCGCTCCGAGAACGGTTCGCCTGTCACGGTGCTGATATCGGACCCGGCGAGGCAGAACGGCGGCGGTGTTTTGCTGTGCGTGCGCGTCGCCACGGGAGTCGGGTGATCCGGCACCACGGCAATTTTCCAACGGTCGTAGCGCCGCAGCTTCTCCAGGACCGGTCCCACTACGTGGGTATCGATTTGTTCGATCGCTTTGACCTTTTCCGCCGCGTCGCCGAGATGACCGGCCTCGTCAGGCGCCTCGATGTGCACCACGACCAGATCGTACCCGTCCAAAGCCGCGACCGCGGCACGGCCTTTGGCGCGGTAGTCGGTATCCAGGTAGCCCGTGGCCCCTTTCACCGCGATGGTGGTCAGCCCGGCATTGATGGCCAGACCGTTGATCAGATCCACCGCCGCGATGCAGGCACCGCGGACACCGAAACGAGCCTCCAATGTCTCCAGCGGTCGATGGCGCCCCTGCCCCCATAGCCAGATGTTCGTGGCGGGGTTTTCGCCCAGGTCCCGCCGCACGTGGTTGACGTCGTGATCGGCGAGCAGGGCATGGGCCCGGTGCATGATTTCGCGGGCGCGCTCCGAACCGGGCCCCTTGGGGAGATAGCCATCGACAAGCTCACCCGGGATGTCGTGCGGAGGGGTGCAGTCACAACGAACCTCGGCGGCATCGCGCAGGATCATCAGGTGGCGATAGGATATGCCCGCGTGAAACACCGCCCCGAACTCCGACCCGAGGGATTGCAAATCCGAGATCAACTGCTCGGCTTCCTTTTGCGAAATGTGCCCGGCGGTGAAATCCTCCATCCGACCATCGACAATGGTAACGAGGTTGCAGCGGAAGATCAGGTCATCCGGACCCGATTCGATCCCGCGCGCAGCCGCTTCCAGCGGCGCCCGACCGGAATAGTACACGTCCGGGGCATACCCCATGACCGAGAGCGTGGCCACATCGCTGGCGGCAGTGTAACCCTCCGGAATCGTACGCAGGCACCCCTGCCGACCATTGATGGATATCCAGTCGATGTTGGGCGTCTCGGCCGCCTCCAGCGGGGTGCAGCCGTTCAACTCCTCCAGCGGTTCGTCCGCCGCCCCGTCGGGAAGAATCAGCGCATACTTCATCGCCTCAACCTCTCAATCGACTTAACCACCACGATGGTCGCCGGCGGCTCGGTTAGCACAACACGACCTTCGATGGCGTCGAGACACTGCGGGCATTTTCTTTTCCGGGCGTGGCATGGTCAAGCGCATCCGGCGATGGGTGATCCCGACCCCACTGCACACGGAATGCGGATACTTGCCAATTCGGTCGACTCCCCTACAATCCGCTTCATTCTAACGTCATGCGCCCTGAGGCAACCCAAGAGGGTGGAAAACTGACATGAAAATCCTGGTTCCGGTAAAACCGGTGGCGGATCCCAATACCAAAGCGTCCTCCTGGCTCGCCGCTCAGCAAGGCAAGGAGGAAGGGATTACCTTCGTGATCAACGACTTCGACCTGATCGCCCTCGAAGAAGCCATTCGCATTCGCGACAAGATCCAGGGCGAGGTGGTGCTGGTCTCGATCTGCAAGCCCGACAGGACTACCCAGGTCCGCTCCGCCATCGCCATGGGGGTCAACCGAAGCATTGTCATCGAGCCGGACGGAGAGAAGTCCTGGTTCCAGACGGCGGCGGCCCTCAAGAAGGTGGTCGACGAAGAGCAACCCGACATGGTACTGATGGGCAAGCAGGCCACCGACGATGATGCTGCCCAGGTCGGGCCCATCCTCGCGGAGCTATTGGGCTGGCCTCAAGCTACCTACGCTTCTGAGATCACCGTCGCCGAGGACAAATCCAAAGCGACCGTTGCCCGCGAGGTCGACGACGGGATCGAGGTGCTCGAGGTGGATCTGCCGGCGGTGATCACCACCGACCTCCGCCTCAACGAACCGCGCTATGCGACCCTCCCCAATCTCATCAAAGCCAAAAAAGCCCCAATCGATCAGCGCGCCTGGAGTGACTGGGGCATCGACGCGGAGGCCTTGGCCAAGGTGGCGGGCTACGAGATGGCGGCGGGGCGCGGTGGTAAGATCACCATGGTCGAAGACGCCCAGGCGTTGGTCGAGTTACTCAAGGAACAAAAAGCCATCGATTAGGAGGGGCGCAACATTGAACACGTTAGTTGTGGCGGAAACGCAGTCCGGACGGCTTCGCGGTACTACTCTCTCCACCGTGCGCTTCGCCCAGGAGGTTGCCGAGAAAACGGGCAGTCCATGGTCGGCCGTCGTGATCGGGCACCACAACATCGCTGAGGTGGCGGAACGTGTGGCGTCTTTCGGGCCGGCGAAGGTGTATACGGTCACGGGAGAGGTTTTCGAGCACTGCCTGGCAGGCACGTACACCGCAGTGGTGGCGAAGGTTGTCCAGCGGTACGGATTCCAGGTGGTTGCCGCCGCTTCATCGACCACCGGGCGCGACTTCATGCCGCGCCTGGCGGCCCGGCTCGGCGCGGGCATGGTCACCGGGGTGTGTGCCTGGGAGCCGCGCGACGGATCGATCGTATACCGGCGCAAGGTCTTTTCCGGTGAGGTGATTGCCACCGTTGAGCTTTCCTCGTCCCTGCACGCCTTGACCATCGACGCCACCGAGTTCGGCGATCCCACCCCCGGCGAGAAGGCGGAGGTGGTGGCCTTCGATCTCGGCGAGTTGGAAACGTATCGGGCTCGTTTCGTGGAGCTGCGGTCGCAGCAGAGCGCCCGCCCGGACCTGACCGAGGCCGACGTCGTAGTCAGCTTCGGACGTGGCGTTAAGGACCCGGCCAACATAGCCAACGTGGAGAAGTTCGCCGACGCCTTGGGCGCCGCCCTGGGGGGAACGCGGGCCGTCGTGGACTCCGGATGGATGCCCAACGACCTGCAGGTCGGCCAGACCGGAAAACAGGTCGCTCCCAAGCTCTATTTCGCGTTGGGTCTGTCCGGTTCCATCCAGCACGTCGCCGGCATTCGCGGGGCGAGGAAAATCGTCGCCATCAACAAAGACCCTGAGGCACCGATCTTCCAGGTTGCGGACATAGGTCTGGTGGCGGACATGCAAACCGCCCTGCCGGAAATGCTCGAGTCCCTGAATGGATAGCCCCCTAACACGCCGCCAATGGTTTCGGGAAGCAGCGCGCTCAATCACCGCGGCTTCCCTGTTGGGCAGCGGGTGTGGGGCGACCGGGGGAATCCCGCTGCCGAACGAATCGACCGGGCCGCCACCCGGTGACGACTACGAGTTGGTCGCCCGCTTGGCGCACATCTCCGACGCGCACCTCATCGATGAAGAAACTCCCGCTCGGCTACCTTTCGCCAAGGGCCTGGTGCCGGTCTCCTGGCGGGCCTACGAACGCTACTCGACGCAATTGCTCGATGGCGTCATCCGCGCGATCAACCGTTATCACGAACTCCGGGGCACCATAGGTTTCGTGGTCCACACCGGTGACGCGGCGGACAACCGCCAGAACAACGAACTGCGCTGGTTCCTCGATACGTTCGACGGCAAGCTGATCAACCCGTCCAGCGGTCCTGACGACCGGGCTGCGGAGCAGCGTGGCCCAGAGCACCTCGACGCCCATGCCCCCTTCCAGGCGCAGGGGCTGTACCGTCAAGGGGCACACGGGGACAAACCCTCGATCCCCTGGTATGCCCTTGCGGGAAACCATGATACCTTCGCCTTGGGCACGTTTCCGGTTACCCGCCAGCTCCTCGGCAGTTCACTGACCGCACCACTCCCGTTGTCGGAGCGGATCGGGCTCTTCCTGCCAACCGCGCTGGACCCGACTTCGAGCGTGGCATATTCACCGATCACACCAGCGTATCCAGGTCCACCGGTCTCGGCGACCTTACCCACACGGATCACGCCGAATTCGGCGCGAAGATACTTCACCCGCGACGAGTTTGTGGCCGCCCATTTCGAGACGGTCACCGGTCCACCCGGTCACGGCTTTGCCGATCCGGTTTCGTCCCAAACCTGGTACAGCGTTACCCCGGTCGCGGGGCTGCGGCTCATCGCCCTTGATTCGTGCCGCCCCACCTTGACGCTCCCGGCCGGCTTTTATGCGGAGGGTGCAATCGATGCGGAACAGATGGCGTTCTTGAGGAACGAATTGCGCGCCGCTCAGCAACGCGAGGAACTGGTGATCGTGCTCACGCACCATCCCAGTCGCAACCTGCACTGGTTGCACGGATCCGTGGTCAGCACGAAGGAGCTCCGCGAGACGCTCAACCGCCACCCGTGCGTCGTCGCCCATCTGGCCGCGCACGAGCATCGCAACCGCGTGTGGGACCACGGCGGGTACGTCGAGTTCGAGACCGCCGCCACCCTGGACTACCCGCAGGAAGGACGCTTCATCGAAATATGGAAAAGCGCCGAGGACATCCAGCTTCGCTACGAGGTGTTCTCGCACCTGCCGGACGTCAAGGAACTCGCCGCGCAGTTCGAGCCGGATGATGATCCCTTGCTGGAGATGCGCTTGCTCGCCTACGAGCTGGCTGCCGCGGATCCGGTGGTCCCCGGCTTGGCGCCACCGGAGCAGTTGATTGAGGAAATAGTCGGTCCGATCCGAGACCTCATTTCGGGGATCAGCGAGGAGTTCACCGAGTTCAGCGAGGAGTTCACCAGCCTCAGAGACGAAATCACCGGCGACACCATCGACGTGGCGGACCACTTCCTCAAGTCGGATGTGCCCTCTCGGAGCCAGGCGGCGAGGTCCGGTTCATCGGGCGATCGGGCCGGAGTGATCACGCTGCCGCGAAGGTAGAAACACCCCTTGGGGACCTGCGTAGTCCAGACTATGCGGAGACCAGCAGGTCGATGTCGGAATGTTTCGCGTGGCCGGGTCGCAGGTATTGCGGCAACACGTCTTCGACGCCGCCCGCACGGAGCAGTTCGGCGATCTCCTCGTGAGACAGCAGGGGCGCTTCGTTGCTGACGTATGCCGCTGGGGAAATGTGCGGCGACGCGAGGCACGGCGTACGGCGTCGGCTCCGTGGCACACCAGGGATGCGCGTGATGGGGTCAATCACGAACTGATGCTCCAACTCGCGGGCCCGCGTCGCTTCCTCCGGCGTCATCAATTCTTCGTACAGCTTCTCGCCCGCTCCGACGCCGAGGTGGCGTCGGGCGATGGACTGGGGCTCGTAGCCGAAGTAGGGAGCGTATTCCGCGATCATGACGGCGGCCAGATCGTCGATCCGCAGGGCGGGCATCTTCAGAACGAACACCTCGCTCCCTTCCGCGAGCAGGCAACTCTCCAGAATCAGGCGGGCCGCCTGTTCGAGGGTCATGACGAAGCGGGTCATCTCCGGGTGGGTCACCGTAACCGGTCCACCCCGGCTGATCTGCTCGAGGAACACCCGGACCACCGATCCGCTGGAGCCGAGCACGTTGCCGAAGCGCGTGCAGCATAGCAGCGCGTCTTCCTGCAGATCGCGCGCCGCCGCAATGATGCGCTCGCCAAGCAGCTTCGACGCTCCCATCACGCTGGTGGGGTTGGCGGCTTTGTCCGAGGAGGTATAGGCCATCCGGGCGACGCGGTTCTCTACCGCCGCCTGAATGACCGAATTGAGACCCAGGAGATTGGTGAGTACCACCTCGCCGGGGTTGTATTCGCCCAAGGCCACGTGTTTGAGGGCGGCAGTATGTATAAGGATATCACAATCTCGCGACGCCGAGCGCATCCGCTCACGGCTGCGCACGTCACCGATGAAAAACCGGCAGTTTGACTCGGCCAGTTCGCACGAGAGGCGGTGCATGCCTTCCTCGTGCTGATCCAGCAGTCGCAACCGCTCCAGAGGAGCCCGGACCAGAAAACGGGCGATGGCCGATCCTACGCTCCCGCAAGCCCCGGTGACCAGCACAATCTTACCGGCCAGCATCTCGAAGATAGTCTCGTCGGTCATGCCCTGTATATCGGTCCTGTCGCCCCGTGGGATGCAGCCTTGTGGCGGGAAAGCGAGCCCAACCGTAATATCAGATCCAAAAACCGTGCCTCCACATCCTCGGGGGAGGGGCAATCGCCGGTAGCGCGCCTGGCGCGTACACCTGGCTGCGGTTTTGTTTCCGCGGGTGCGAACGGCTAAAATGTGCAACTGTCCGCTTGAGGCGGGACTCAACTTCTGGAGTGTTTACCCTATGACCGACGACGATACCACGGTGGCTGATCTGCGAAAGCGCGTCGCTGATTTCGTCCGCGCGCGGGACTGGAATCAGTTTCACGACCCCAAAAACCTGTCCGCCTCCATCGCGATCGAAGCCGCTGAGCTGATGGAGCACTTCCAATGGGTCCACAGCGACCGCTTGGGGGAAATCCGGGAAGACCCGGCGGCCATGGCCGCTGTCGCCGAAGAATTGGCCGACATCCTCGCCTTTGCCCTGTCGTTCGCCAACGCGATGGGCATCGACATCTCCAGCACCCTGGTCGCCAAGCTCGAGAAAAACGAGCAGAAATACCCGGCTGACAAATACTACGGTCGGTTCCAGTAGTATCTGAACATTCGCGGATTTGCGCGGCCGAATCGGGTGACATCGTATTGTCACTATGACGAGCGCTCGTGGTGGAACGCCCTTGCAAGATTCTTTGACAGGCCATCCGCCGGCCAAGCGCCGTGCGGACAAAAACGCGAATTGAGCGCGAGTGGAACTGTCCGTCACGAAAAAAATCAAGATTTTTTTAGATTTTTTCCGACCGTTCGCAAACCATTTCAAGCTGTCGAACCGCGTGCCCGCGCCGAGGCCGCTGGTAATTCCGGCACGGGCAAGTTGCCGTTTAGTCGCGCCGTGATTCGGTGGCGCGAAACCTTCCTGGAACATCGCCCGGCGATCGATCACCGACCAGGTAACCGGCTGATAGTGTCACTACGGTGACACTCTAACACCAGGCTCCGTTTGGCCAGAGAGGCGGCCCACGTCTTTGGCCGGCGGCGACGTCAAAGGACGAAGTCGCAAAATAACGCACGCTTCGGCCCTAAAGAACCCGTTTTTTGAAAGCAGGTGTCCAGTGGTGCCGCGCCGCTGAAGTCCTTACGCAGAGGTTTCCATGAGGGCCGCTCCAGCCGTTACTGACCCGGCGTTGCCGCGACGGATGGTTTGCGGCGCCGCCGAGCCAGCCTCTCGTGCGCATGACAGGCACGTGTCACCTCGCCTGGATCGGGGCGGCATGGAGAAGACGTCCGCATGACGAACGGTCAGGCAATTCGGGTCTCCACGCGAAGTCGTTCTCCGGTGATCGTCTCCATCGACGTGTGTGAAAACGGCTGCGCACCGAGTTTTTTTTTGACACGGTGTCAATCGCCGTTAACATTCGGCCAAGAGTGCAACTGTTGTTCCGAGCCATGAAAGGAGGCGAGTTCATATGGCCAAAAAAGTTGTGAAGAGGAAGAAGGCGGCCAAGAAGAAGGCTGCTCCCAAGAAGAAAAAGAAGAAAGCAGCCAAGAAGAAGGTGAAGAGGAAGGTCGCCAAGAAGAAGGCGAAGAAGAAGGTCGCCAAGAAGAGGAAGGTGACCAAGAAGAAGAAGGTCGCCAAGAAGAAGAAAGCCGCAAGAAAATGCTAACACGCACCCTGCGGCGTGCGAACTCCCGGCGGCAAGCGGCGCCACGGCGGTCGCCGGGGAGACTCGCAAGTGCCAAGTCTTGTTCGCAAGGCTGAAGAAAAGTGACAGAAGGTGTCCGGCGCCACGGTTTGCACCTTCTGTCGCTTTTTTGCGCACCCGCCGGTTCCGCAGCCTCCCGCTCAGGACATTGGCGGTTCACTCGGGCAGGCACACGCGGCAGGGACGCTTCCCCTGGCGCTTGGCATCTTCTATGGATTCGTAATAAACCAGGTTTGAGGGGCTGATCCGCTTGACGTGTGGGCAATCCGACCGGTGGAACACCTTGGATTTCCTGCTCCCGACATACCTCACCTCGCTGTCAGCCTCCTCGGCGGCGTCCGACTTGTCCTGCGGGGCTTCATCCGGCTTCGCCTCCGGTACTACTGCCGGCGTTGCTGCGCCCGGTGTCTCCCGATGTCCCAACGCCGTCCGCCCGGCGCATTCCCAGGCTCCGGTAATAAGGTTCGCCGCCAGCAGCGCCGCCGAGCCCAATCGTTCCACCATGATGTCGCCACAGCGGGCATCGAGCAATTCGTAGTACTCGTCCTCACGCTTGACCAGCGAGGCCCCGTCCTTGGCGCCCAACCCCTCGGTGATCTCCCGATCGGCGGTCAACAAATCTTCCAGACGCGTCAGTGATCCAAGCATCTGACGGAAGCAGGGCTCCAGCGCGTCCGAGATGGGGCGAAGACCGCTCGGACGAACTTGTACCCGTTCCAGGTAGCGATTGCGGTAACGCCGCACCATCTCGCCCGCCACGCGATAGTGGACCGACTGGTGCGCATAGTACGGATCCCCCATGTCCAGCGCGCCCAGGTACAGATTACCGGTGTCCCGGCCGTCGTGATCCATCGTGACGTTGAACGGTTGAGACGCGGCCCAGGCAAAGTGGGTCAAGTGGCCGGCGGCTTTGATGATCTCGTACTCGTTGCCCTGCTCGAACGCACGCACCAAGTCGGCGTGCAAGTCCTCGATGACCCACGGTAACATGCCGCCTCGTCTGCCGAACCCCAACGATCTAAAGAGTTCCTTGGCTTCGGCTTCCCGCCGGGGAAAGGCCTCGGCGGCGGCCAGCCGGGCTGAGATCGATCTGTTCTGGGCCCTGACGTCTATCCACAGATGACCCCAGTTTGCGCGCCCGCGCATCTCTCGTTCTCGTCGCCAAACGCCATCAGGCTCGATCACCCGCTCCTCGAGATCGGCTGCCCGGGATTCGAAAAAGGGAGAGAGTTGCGGCGGCAGGACCGCCACGCAACGGCGGACCACGATCCGCTGTGCGTCCATGCCGACACCTGAGGCGCTCGCGGCCGACAGCAACGTGATCAGCCCGACCGATGTTTTGCAGGGGTAGCGAGAGTGGCGCATTCCTCGGATCCTCCCGGGGGTAGCGTATCCGATCTGCACAGTATCCTACTCCCAATCCGCTCGGGTGAAACATGCCAAACTTGGCCGACACGGAGCGGCGAGCAACAGCGTCTGTTCTTGTAAAAGCCGCTCCCGGGGCTTGCTATCGAACTTAAATAGTGCTATATAAATAGTACCGATTTTGTACTCTTTGTGGTTTCCATGGTGGAACGTACCTGGGAACCCCGCTTTGGAGCGGGGCGATGAAACCAAGCCCGCAAGTAGGCACAACCGAACTTGACCCCAAGCGGCTCACGTACGTACCTGATCGCCGCTTGAGGACCAAGTCGGCCGCAGAACACGCGCTCCGAATTGCAGATTGGGTTGTCGGCGGCAATCGCCAAGGCCCGAAACCGGACGAGGCCGGCCTCTTCCTGGCGTTGCAAACCTGCGCCTACCAGGCCGCCCGGGCCAATCGGGACCGGCAGGTTACGCCCACGGAACGTCGGCGCTGGGCTTGGCGGTACCGCGTCATTCGCGAGTACATCGTCGAGAAGAACCTGGGGTTGGCCTACTCGATGATCCGCCGATTCAAGTGCCACCAAACTGACCACGACGATCTAACGAGCGATGGTCTGTATGCCATAGCCCGGGCTGTCGAAGGGTTTGACCCTTGGCGGGGGTATCGGTTCAGCACGTATGCCTGCACCGCCATCGTGCGGGCGCTGGTCAACCGCAACAAGCGCGGGTGCAGCTATCGCCGCCGGTTTCCGTTTCGGCACGATGTGTCGTTCGAGTTGTCCGAGCGGGTTGACACGCAGACGGAGTTGTACGTCGAGCGTCTGCGCCGAGCCCTCGAAAAGAACCTTGGCGACCTCAACGAGATCGAAGCGGGTATCCTGGCCCAGCGGTTTCCGTTGGACCATGAAGCGCGATCGACGCTCGAGAAGATCGGGCAGGAGATCGGCTTGAGCAAGGAGCGCGTGCGGCAGATTCAGAACGTGGCGCTGGGTAAGCTGCGCGAAGTGCTGGACACGGATCCGGTACTCCGGTGATGTGAAGCGGACCGTGAGTGTGGTCCAACCACGGCCACCCATCAGTCGAGGCGTAACAGAGTACTAGGGTAATCCGCTGGTTCCCGTCAAAGCGATACATTGTCCGTGGCTTCTGTCTCGGGGTGAGTGGTGTTTCCACGCAGGAGTTGCACCGCGTGAGGTAGCGCGGGAAGGACAACCGTCAGGTTTTCCACGGCGGCCTTGGGGCTGCCCGGAAGGTTGAGGATCAACGTGGCGCCACGGACACCGCATAATCCTCGCTGCAAGAGCGCGTGCGGTGTGCTTCGGGCCGATGCCGCCCGCATGGCTTCAGCCAGCCCGGGAACCTCGCGGGTAATCACCGCGCGGGTGGCCTCGGGCGTGAGGTCGCGCGGCCCGCAGCCAGTGCCACCTACTGTCGCCAACAGATCCAACTCTCGCTCGGCAAGGTCCCTCAAGGTCCTTGAGATCACCTCCGGTTCATCGGGCACCACCCCCGTCCAGGATACGCGCGCTCCAAGCCCGTCCACCAGCACCTCGGCCACGGCCGGCCCGGCGGTGTCCTCGGCGATACCGGCAGCACAACGGTCGGACACGGTGAGTACCGCCGCCCGGATTACTTGGTGAGGAACCGGGGATTGATGGTCTTTGTTCACGGTTTGAACCTCCCTCCGACTATTGGAGTGTGACGCAGGCCGACTCCTATGCCCGGGTGTTGTCCTCACCCACGCCCGGGGCTCGGACCCGATAGTGTGTGGTTCAGTAAAGCTGATAGCAATGCACCACATCACCCGCCGCGAGTTCCGCCCCGACGTCCCCGATGGCCAGGGCATTGGCACGGGCGACGGTCACCACGTCATGCGAACCCTTCCACGGCAAGATGGTGACCTCGGGCGCGGGGTGCGCTCGCCGGAACCAGGCCGGTGCCAGGATAGTGCGATCGCCCGGGTTGCGAGTCGGCTTCGTGAGGACAGCGGGCTCGGGCGTCTCGGCAAATGCACGCGCGTTACCCGCAAGCATTTCGCCCAAGGGGCGGGCGAACATGCGCCACCCCACTAACGCGGAGACCGGGTTGCCGGGAAGCCCGACCACCCAGGCACCGCCGAGGCGCGCCGTCAACAGCGGCTTGCCCGGCTTGATCGCGAGCCGGTGAAACACCGTCTCGGCGCCCAGGTTGTCCAGCACGTTGGGCACCAGATCGTAATCGCCAACGGAAACCCCGCCGGAGGTTACGATCAGGTCAGCCTTGGCCAACGCCTGCTCGAAGGCATCGTGCAATGCGCGGGTTTCATCCGCCACCCGGGCGATCAAGGTCACTTCGAAGCCCGCCGTATTCGCCAGGGCCACTAGCATCGCCCCGTTACTGTCGCGGACCTCGCCCGGCCCCGGACGTTCCGCGATGGGCACGAGTTCCGAACCGGTCGACAAGACCGCCACCCGCGGTCGGGGCGTGACGCGAACCGTGCTCGCCCCCGCGACGCCCAGTAGGGCAACGAGTTGTGGCGTAATCAAATCGCCGGGCTCAGCCAGCGGCGTGGCGGCGCAGCACAATTCCCCCTTACGCCGAATGAAGTCCTCTTCCTCCAGAGAGGCAAGGCGAACCGTTCCGTTGCTTTGCGGCTCGGCTTGCTCTTGCGGGACCACGACATCGGCACGCGCGGGTATTACCGTACCGGTGAAGACTCGGGCGACGGACCCCCGCGGGAGAGATGGCGGAGCTTGCCCAGCGGGAACCTCGAACGCAACCGGTAACGCAAGCCCGGAGGTCAAGTCCTCGGCACAGGCCGCGTAACCATCCATCGTAGAGACGTCCGCGGCCGGCAGATCGATATCGGCACGCGGAGACTGGGCCAACCGGTGCCCCACCGCATCCGCCAGCTTCAGTTCAACACCGGGCAACGGATCGACACGCTTGGCCAGCAGTTCCCGTGCGAAATCCAGAGTCCTCATCGCCATCACCCGCCGATGGAAAGCGTCAACACCGGGGCTACCGCCTCGACCTCGCCCGCCTGGAGGGCGAACAACTGGCTCAACAAACTGAAGGTCGTTTTCGAGGTCAGGTCGGCGTCATCAATGTAGTACCAATAGCCGCGATGCCGCACCGCAACCGCCGTACGGCGCGGCGGCAGTGCTTGCACGTGTACGCGCATCAACCGGCCGGTTACGAGGTGCCAATCAAACGGCTCCCCCTCCGCCGTTACGGTGGAGGTCACCAGGTTCTCGGCGCGGTGCGCCTCGGGGACCTCGACGGCCTGCGAGATGTAAAAGAGTGTCCCAAGGAGCGAGCGGGTTGCGACCTCGATCCGGGTTCGCTGACCCCGGGGGACGGACCCTTCGGACCGCCCGACCGGGACGGGTCGAATCTCATACTCCGTGCACTGCGGGTCCAGACCCAATAGCTCCACGATTTCCTGGACTTCCGCGCTGCGGAGCGCTTGCGGCGGAACACGCCACAGCAGGACGCGCGAAGTCTGGGTCACGATTAGCTGGTTACCCGTGTCCGAAGTACGCAGGCGGTAACCCTGGTTCGCCGCCTCAACCACGTCGAGCAACTCGACGCGCTCGATGGGTAGGGAGATCGGGAGGTCGGTCTCGCGGGTGGCGTACCCCAGTTCCAGGAGGCCTTGCTTCTGCAATTCGCGGAACAGGGCGCTGACTCGGGCGAACTCCTGATATTGGGGGGCGTGCGCGGGCGTGGGACCGGACGCCCCGGATGCGTTATCCAGGCCGTTCATCGCCTGTACGGTCAGACGCAGCACCCGATCGATGCTCCAGCCGGACCGGGACAGTAGCACCACCACGTCAAACTGCACCGGCGACAACAACTGGGTGACGAACTCACTGCCCTGTAGCGGAGTGAAGGTGACAGTGGGTTTCTCCTCGAAGCTGGTGCCCGCCCCCAACGCCAGCTTGTCCGGATAATTGGGCAGCGGTCCCTCATTGATGGTCCCGTCGATGTCAGCCGTTTGCTTGAACGCGAACTGCGCCGAGACGGCGCCCACTTCCAAAAACAACGGGGCCTCGCGGTATTGCAACCGCACCAGATTGAGCAAGAGTTGCTCGTTGGTGGTGGCCTGGATGGCCTCGTTATAGCGCACGCGACTGGCCCGGAGCGCCCGCGGGCCGAGAACGCACCCGCACACGGAGACCGCAACACACACCGCCAACACCACACCGAGATAGGGCCTCGCGTTCAACATCTCCGCCTCCCGTCACGAATTGAAGCAACCAATCGTGTCCCCCACCTCTGAAGAGGTGGGCCACCCGTCCCAACGTCCTTCACAATAATACTCTAAGCTCTCAGCGCTCTCTGTAGTGAGCAATCCGGGCGAAGCGAGCGCCCGCGCCTGTTGGGTCCACGCGCACGTTAACCGTCGGCCGGTGCCGTTGCAATACTCGGGGGATGTCGAGTGGCCCATGGCTTTAGGGGCTGTCGATTATGTCTGTAGCGTCGCCCCTTGTGGGCGGCGTATCCGCGTTCCTCGTCACCCACAAGGGGTGACGCTACATTGGGGACCACCACGAACGACTAAATCGACAGCCCCTGAAGAGGTGGGCCACCCGTCCTTGCGGGATGGGTCGTCAGCTTACCGAGCGTTACGAGGCCTCCACTTCCTCCGGGACGGTCATCCCTTCCGGAAGCGGTTTGGTGGCTTTGCACTTGGGGAAGTTGCCGCACCCGAGGAACGAGCCCGAGCGACCGGTGCGGATCAGCATCTTGCCGCCGCACTCCTCGCACTCGATCTCGGTGGGGATCGGCTTGGGCTTTTTCGGCGCGGGCATTTCGATCTCGGCCTGTTTCTTGGCTTCGCCGCGGAGGTTCACCGAGCGCTTGCACTTGGGGAATCCGGTGCAACTGAAGAAGGGGCCGAAGCGCCCGCGCTTCATGGTCATCGCACTACCGCACTCGGGGCAGTGCAGGGTATCCTCGGGCAGCACCTCGACCACCGGTCGACCGGTGCGCGTCCAGGCGAAACCCTCCGGCGGCGGACCCAGCTTCTTGAAGTCCACCTTGCCCTCCGGCGTCTTCGGAACCGTGCGGGGCATCGTTTTCTTCTTCACCACGCGCTTCGTACCGGGTTTGTCCTTGGCGCCGTCCTTCTTGTCCCGGGTCTGCTCCATCGACGTGCCGGCGGCGGCCGCCGCCTTGAGCTCGTCCAGTTTGTCGAGCGGGAAGGTGTTGCGGCACTTGGGAAACCCGCTGCAGGCGATGAAGTCACCGCGGCGCCCCTTCTTGATGTGCAGCGGGCTGCCGCACACCTCACAGTCCAACCCGGTCTCGCGGACCGGCTCGACTTTGCGCTCGACGCGCACGTCCTCGGGTAGGGGAGCGGTGTGGCGACACGCCGGGTAACTATCGCAACCTAAGAACGTCCGCACGCCCGAGCGCCTCACCTTCATAGTGCCCGTGCCGCACTGCTCGCAGGGACGTTCCAACTCTTTCTCGCTGACCAGCCGCAGCGGCGTCCCTTGTTTGTCGCACGGAATGGTGTTGTTGCACTCGGGATACGCGCCGCACCCGAGGAAGGGTCCGTGCCGCGACTGCCGCAGCACCATTGCCCCCCCGCAAAGCTCGCACTTGATGTCCACCTGCGTGGGGATGATCGGTTGACCGTTGCGATCGACGTTGTAGCTGCCTTTGCAATCGGGGTACCCGGTGCAGGAGAGAAAGCGCCCGGTCCGCGCCCAACGATAGACCATTTCCTTCCCGCACTGAGGGCAGTCGAACGCGCTCGGCTCCGCCCGCACCGGCTGCATCTCCTGAAACGCCCGGTCGAGCGATTTCTTAAAGGGGACGTAGAACTCGCGGAGCACGTCGGTCCATTCCAGGTGGGCCTCCTCGATCTTGTCCAGTTCCTCCTCCATGTGCGAGGTGAACTTGACGTCCATGATCTTGGGGAAGTGTTCGACGAGCTTCTCGGTGACAATAATGCCTTTGTCGGTCGCGTAAAGGCGGCGCTCGAGTTGCTCGACATACCCGCGGTCCTGAATGTTCTGAATGATCGAGGCGTAGGTGCTGGGGCGCCCGATGCCCTCGGCCTTCATGGCCTGCACCAGCGAGGCTTCGGTGTAGCGCGGCGGTGGGGACGTAAACTGCTGCTGGGGGTCGATCTGCACTACGCCGATCTCCTGCTCGGTGCGCAATTCCGGCAGCATCAGGTCCTCGCCGGCGTGGTTTACCCTGACGCGCTGGAACCCTTCGAACACCAGGCGGCGGCCGCTGGCCTTGAAGACGGCTTCGCCTTCGGCGGTCTCGGCGGAAATCAGCAGGGTGGTGTTGTCCCATTGGGCGGGGACCATCTGGCAGGCGACAAACCGCCGCCAGATGAGGTCGTAGAGCTTGAAGTGCTCCGGACGCAGCTTGGCCTTGAGTTCCTCGGGGCGGCGGGTGACGTCGGGCGGGCGGATGGCCTCGTGCGCCTCCTGCGTCCGCTTGCTCTCCTTGCCGAAGACGTTGGGTTTGTCCGGCAGGTACTTGCCCCCGTATTCCGCGCCGATGAAGTCGCGAGCGGCCGTGACCGCTTCGGTGCTCAGGTTCGTGGAATCGGTCCGCATGTAAGTGATCAGCGCAACCGGGCCGTCTTCGCCCTTGATCTCCACCCCCTGATACAGGGCCTGTGCAATGCTCATGGTCCGCGCGACGCGGAGCTTCAAAACGGAGGAGGCCGCCTGTTGTAACGTGGCGGTGGTAAACGGCGCGGACGGCCGGGTGACGGTGCGGCGCGTCGAGATGTCAGCTACACGGCACTTTGGGGCGCGCCCGGATACCGTAGCCCCGTTAATGTCTATGGTCTTGATTCCCTTATCGGCATAGTCCTCCCAGACGCGTTCCTGCACTTCGGTGCAGTCGAAGCCGCAGGCTTGGGCCACTGCGCGGG
>JAUWNF010000242.1 GCA_030612785.1 Phycisphaerales bacterium | reverse complement strand
CCGAACGTCCGGGATCGCTACCGGAACCGTTGAGCAGTCTCGAGTAACGGCGCGGGCGGGGCAGCTTGCGCAGCATTAGTTCCTCCACCCTGAGCACTGTTGCGCCTTTGGCGACCATCTGACGCAGCGCCAAGTCGGCGGCGCTGGCGATCCAATATCCGCATCCGTCGGTGATGACCGTGACTCGCCGGTTCCGCGCCATCAACCCCAAAACCAGCGCCTTGACCGAATTCTCCAGCCCCAGGCCGAAGACGAGGTACTCGCGGGTACGCAATTGGGTTAGGAAACGGTCGGCCTTGGGGTTGCTCAGCAGATCGGTGGTGCGTTTTCGGAAGATGACTTGCTGATGATGCTGGAACAAATCGAGCGGTAGCGTGAGCGTGTTGTCGCCTTCGACCGACACCCGGTTGCCCAGGAGCGTGAAGTGCAGCTTCTGCTGTCCGTCGGAACCGTCCAGGCAGTGCGGCGGCATGCCGCCGGCCCCCGGCTCCTCCAAGCGGTGAGAGTCCATCGCCGAAACCACCGGGACCTGATTGCGCTTCGTCCACGCAATGATACTGCGCAGCACCGGCACCAGGGCGTCCGCATTCTGGACGCGGCACACCGCGCCCTCACTGAGAAAATCCCATTGGGTGTTCAGGTCGACTAGAACGCACTCATAAACGCAGCCGTTTCGACGCGTACGCATACGTTCACCCCGTGCGGCGAGACTGTATTCCCGCGTTTGCGAAAGCGCCTTCGCTCACGGTAGTCTGGCAGAGCTGACGATAGACCTGGGCGCTTCCTCCCCTTGTCTGTGCCGCCTCCTAGGACCACGGGAGACGAGACTCCCACTGGTCCTGGACGCTAATGATAGGCCCGATTCCTGTGAATTGCGAACGGATTTGTGTTTTTCTGTCAGGTTTTTCCGCCGCTTGCGCGGCTGTTCGCTAGCCCCTGGCCTGCACGGCTTAACCTATTACAGTCACGCTGCAATCCAGGCGGTGAGCCTCCCGGAAAACGCTGGTCCGCCGTAACGCCTGAACAGGCAACTGAAGTCAAACCGAGTATGGTCAGACGACCGGTGGACGTGACGACAGCATGTGCGGGAAGAGCACGGTCGTTTCGCGGGCCTCGGCTGAGATGGGCAACTCGACCGACGCCGAGAGGCTTCACGGCTTTCGGCGAACGATGTAGATGGTGAAGGCTAGGATCTGGAGGAAAATGGCCAATCCCAGGCGAGGGATGGCCGCCACGTGCTGGCCTCCGAAGATGCCCACTACGCCCCACAAGGCAACGACGATGGCGAGCATCTGCATCAGCGAGCCGATCAAGCGGACGAGGGAAAAGTCATCCTGGTTGTCGCGGCGCTGCTGACGCTGCACGGCGTCGCGGATCTCGGTGAGCAGTTTGCGGTCAGGCTCCTCCGCGGAATCGCGCCGCGGTTTTCCGGACGTCTCCTGGTGCTCTTCCACGATGCGTGCCGCCTCCAAGAGAGAAGAAGCCATGTGGTCCGGCTGGATACGACCATTGTACCGCGAGCGGTCCGGGCTGACCAGGACGGTGCGGCAGCGCGCGGCGGCACCAGCTTCAATGTCGGAGACCCGATCGCCGATCATCCACGACCGTGGCAGGTCGATGTCCCGCCGGCGGGCGGCCTCGAGCAACATGCCCGGCTGGGGCTTGCGCAGCTCGCTGTCGCGGCGGTACTTCTCCACCACCGCTTCTTCACCGTCCAGGTAGGGACAATAGTGAATCGCCTCGCCGACGACTCCCTGGGCCTCCAGCAGTTTGCGAAGACGGTTGTGAACCCGGGCCAGTTGCTCCTCGTCGAGCAGTCCCCGGGCGACGCCCGACTGATTCGATACGATGATGATCCGATAGCCGCAAGCCCGCAATCGGCGCAGCGCCTCCACGGTCCCCGGCAGGAGCTTCACCTGGGCAGGATGGTTAATGAAGCCCGGGTCCTCGATGAGAGTGTTGTCGCGGTCCACAAAGACGGCGCGCTCAGACATCAAAGGGCCCCCACTTTACACGGAGCGTCCCGAATCACGAGCCCTCCGGCTAATCCAACCTCTCCACGATCGCCTGCCGCAATAGCGGGAGCAGGATTTCGTGGTGCCCGATGACCTGGTGACCACGGCCTTTGGTGACCGGACGTGTCACCACGTTAGCATGCGGACGATAGTGCCGCAGCATATCGAAGTTGGCGGTGGTCATGCAGTCGAGGTTCGCCCCGAGATTGCGGGCGACCGCAACGGCTTTAAGAAACACCTCCGGCATCACCACGGCGGATCCCACGTTCAGCCACACGCCACCGACGTCGTCGCCGCCCTCGGCCCCAAGGTCCTTGACCACACTGCAGATGGTGCGGAAATCCCGTAGCGAGGCTCGCCCGATCAACGCGCCGTCCGCCTCTCCGCTCATGTGCACGGTATCTGTGCCCAAGGCGACGTGCACCGTCACCGGGATGCCCGCCCGGTGGCCCGCGGCGCAGATGCTATGTTCCACATGGGGACCGCCGCGCTCGACCAGCAAGCGACCGACCGCGGCGCCCAGCCCCAGATCCTCCGCGCCGGCCAACTCTCCCGCGGCGTCAAAAAAGTCGAAGGTCTCCCGCACCATGCCAAAGGTGCCGTCCTTGATGGTGTCGGCGACCTCTTCGCTGGTCGCTCCCGTGGTCGCCAGTTCGACGTCGTGGATCGCGGTGGCGCCGTTACAGGCGACGGCCTGGATGACGCCGCGACGGATCAGATCGATCACTATCGGAGAGCACCCGACCTTGACCACGTGGGCGCCCAAGGCCATCACCACCGGCCGATCGTGACGCCGGGCCTGAGTGATTCGCTCGACTACCGTGCGGAATTCCCGAACCCCCAAAACATTCGGTAGCGACTGTATCAGTTCGGCGGCGGAGGCGCCCCGGGGTGGCAGGCTCGCCAGTTCAGCAGTGCCCATTTTGTGCGGGCGTTGCTCGATCGAGTAGGTCTTTATACTAGTCAGATCGATCGGTTTGTAGCGCTCGCTCGGCATCGCAATCCTCGTTTCGCGCCGGCGCGAGCAACCGCTCTAACGCCGCCTCGAGTATTCTATCGTCCTCGGATGGCAAGTCGATGGCGATGGCCACCGCCACGATGGGCAGGGGAACGGAAGCCCGGCACCGCGGTTCCATTTTGACGAGGTCCTTCTCCGTGGTGACCAGATACTCAGCGTCGGGGAAGCCTTCGGCGGCGGCGGCAAGCGTTCGGTAAGCAGCCGGGTCATAGGGCGCATGGTCCGGCCGGCGGATGTGGTGAATAGGCGTGGCACCCAGTTGTCGCACCGTCTCCACGAAAGCATCGGGGTTCCCGATTCCCGCCACGCAGATCACCCGCCGGTCGCGTAGCGTTGCCAGGTCCGCACACCCGCCGTCGAGCGCCGCCAGTTGCGTCGGCCGGTGACGCGACCGGAGGATCGGCGCGTCGGCGTTGTACTGTCGGATGGTGTTGCTGATGACCTCGATTCGGTCCGCGTCCACGGAGTCGGTCCTCGACAGCACGACGATATCCGCGCGGGTGAGCCCGCGGAGCGGTTCGCGTAACAGCCCGCGCGGCAGGAGGTGGTCGTATCCGAAGGCGCACGTCGCATCGATCATGACGATATCCAGATCGCGATGGACGTGGCGATGTTGGAACGCGTCGTCCAGGACGATTACGTCGGCGCCCTGCTTGATGGCCTGCATCCCGCCGGCGACGCGATCGGCGTCGGCCACCGCGATAACCTCGCCGACGTGACGCCGCACCAGCAGAAGCTCGTCGGCGGCTTGGTTCGATTGCGCCCGGTACCCGCGCGAGACGACCGCCGGGCACCGGCCACGCGCCCGCAGCCGCCGGACCAACTCGATCACCAGGGGCGTCTTCCCCGTTCCGCCGGCGGTGATGTTGCCGACACTGATGACCGGGACGGGTAGACGACGCACCCGTGAGGAATTGCAATCGTAGCGGCGGTTGCGCGCGTCAATGACAAGTTGGTAGGTGCGGGACACGAGCCACAGCCCGGCGCGTACCGGACCGGCCCAGAGCCTTGCTTCCCCCGACATAATCCGGCGATACCGCGGTGCTTCACTCATCGCTTTTTACTGTGTGACCAGCATGGCGGCGCAGGTCACCCCGGTCTGCGATTCTTCGTGGACGGACTGATGGTATTTCACCAACCGGGCTTTCGCACCCGGCAGCGCGGTCATGAGCGCGAAGATGCACCCGGCGCTGCACATGCGCGTCGGATTGTCGTCCTGGGCGACGCGGGCCAGGAAAGCGTCGGAGTCGCCCTCTTCCAGGGCCTGCAAAGCGCGGTGATCGCGGTCGCGGACTTCGGAGAGGAAGGTATCGTCCAGCTTCCGCTGGTCGCCGAAGTGGGCGCCCACATGGCTCAGGTCGGCGCCGGCGATCAGCAGGGTGTCCTTGCCGTCCAGCTTGATACACTTGCTCAACGCCTTGGCGAAGTCCCGGAGGTCCACATCGTCGTCGTCGCGCGGCGCGGTGCCGGTCGACCTGCAGGGGTCGGGACAGAGGATGGGCACCATGCAAAACCGGTCCGAGCCGAACAGGTGCTGGCACCAGATGACCTGCAACTCCACGGAGTGCTCGCGCTGGTGGTCGAATTCGAAGCGGCGGAGGTCTCCACAGCGCGTTTCGAGTTGTTCGAGGAACTCCACGTCGGTTTTGGTCGTGCCCAACGGGGTCTCAAAGT
This sequence comes from Phycisphaerales bacterium, assembly GCA_030612785.1. Classification (GTDB taxonomy): domain Bacteria; phylum Planctomycetota; class Phycisphaerae; order UBA1845; family UBA1845; genus JAAEQG01. Next base: position 1,099 of record JAUWNF010000242.1, on the reverse strand, counting down.
CCTTCCCGGTGGCGACCACCGAGGACGAACGGCCGAAGTGGTTGGTGCCCAGGATGATGATCCGCTTGGGCACGGGGCGATTGCGGAGAGGTGCGTAGGCCGCCGCGTAGCACGGTGCCCCACGCGGATAGTCCAGGTGCGGAGCGATCAGACCGGCGACGTGGAGGTCGCCGTCGCGGCTCTTCACACCGGCCATCAGGGCATCGAGGATGCGCGTAATATTCTTGTCGATGCCCAGTTCCACGGCGCTGCGCATGGTCCGTGCGGGGCGCCCCGCGTACTCCTCGACCAGGTCTTGGTAGTAGGCCTCGAACGTCTCGTCGTCCAGGAGATAGGCCTCACGAAGATGCGAGACGATGCCTTCGAGCTTCGCGGGCGGAAGCGGTTGGTGGAACTGCCGGGCGTACGCCGCGCGGATCTGGTCCAAGGTGTGCCGGCCGTCGAAGTGCGCGAGGATGAACACCACCGCCTCACTCACGGTAAGCGTCACCGGTGCCAGCCCGGAGGGATCGCGCAGGTTGATCATGCCGGGTCTGGCCTCCGGAGCCCGAAAGGCTTCGATCGCCCGCAGCTTGGGACGCAGCTCGGCATTTGACGTCATTCCCGTGTCTTTCCCTTGCCCGAGGCTATCACTCGGCGGTCCTCAGTGCCTTGATCGCCGCCACCGCCATGCGGTCGCACTCTTCGTTCGCTGCGTGGCCCGAGTGTGCTCGAACATGTTTGAAGCTTACCTCATGCCGGGCGCACAAGTCCACCAACGCTTTCCACAAATCGGTGTTCTTGACCGGCTGGGACTTCCTCGGGCCGCGCCGCCAATCGTTCTCGATCCATTGCGGCACCCACTCGCGCATGCCTTTGACCACGTATTCACTGTCGCTCACCACTTGCACGCGGCTGCGGCGTTTGAGCGCGCGTAACCCCTCGATGACCGCGGTCAGCTCCATACGATTATTCGTGGTGTTCTCGACCCCGTCGGCCAGCTTCCTGATCCTCTCGGTGGCGGGGTGCACCAGGATGCACGCCCATCCTCCCGGACCCGGATTCCCGCTGCACGCCCCGTCGGTGTACAAGATGACTTCGTAGTCGTTTTGCATAGGGG
>JAUWNF010000415.1 GCA_030612785.1 Phycisphaerales bacterium | reverse complement strand
GTCAGGCGCGACTCCCTCGATGGCCCGGCTGGCGAGCGCCTGGAGCGAGATGGCCACGAGATGTCCGATCAAGGTTGGGAGTTGGTCCTGAACACGCCCGTGGGCGACCAAGTCGCGAAGTGTGGCGATGGCTTCGGCGTCGTTCCCGGTCTGGTGATGGTATTTCGCCGCGACGTGCAGCAGCTTGGCCACGGTCCGCTGGCCTGAAAGGGAAGGTCCCATCCTCCACAGTACCGGAGTCTGAAAGCGCACGCCCCAATCCACGGCGGGCATGTCCCGGGCCTGGCGCGCGAGCTCGAGCGCGTTGGTGTTGGCGTTCACGAAGAGCCGTGCATCCGAGAGTTGCGCCGGCGTAAGCCGCGAGCGATTGTTCAACGTCGAATAGGTGTCAGGAACTCCGGCCGGCGTCACGTAACTGTTGGCGGCGTTGGTCAGCACCAGTGCCGCGTTGTCCGCGTCGGCCACCGGGGGCGGGTCGAAGTCCTCAGGCAAGATCGGCTCTCCGGCGGTGCGGACACGTTCGATCTCGGCTTGAAGCCTCCCGTGCGCGACGTACCCCGACCACCAGCGCAGCAGGGCCAGCACGATCAGCAAGAGCGCGCCGGCGATACAAATGCGCTTGAGCCACCAGAACCGCGGGGGGACGCGCACGGTGAGTTCATCGCCCTCCGGCTCAGCAGCCTGCCTGCCCGCGTCAGCATCCATCGCTCGGTCCTCGGTCGTGGTTGGACCGCGCTCACGGTCCACACGGTCAAGCTCGGTTCTTTCGTCCCCGCGTTCTCTCCACAGCCTGAAGGGTAACTCAGGTCCAGCGCCAGTCACTACGCCCCGCTTGACCGTGCCACCCTGCCGAAGTACGGGCATCGTCGCAGGCCAGCCGAAGGAGGAGGGCCTCCGGCAGGTCAGTGTCTGGTCTGCACTTGTCCGTTAACCAGATAAACGATACGGCCGGCGCGGGCGGCGATGTCGGGGTCGTGGGTGACCATGATGATGGTCTGGCCCTCGGCGTTGAGCTGCTCCAACACCGCGAGGATCTCCCGGCCGGTGGCGGCGTCGAGGTTGCCGGTGGGTTCGTCGGCCAGCAAAAGCGTGGGTCGATTCACCAAGGCCCGGGCGATGGCGGCCCGTTGACGCTCGCCCCCGGATAGCTCACGCGGGCGATGCTTGGCCCGATCCGAGAGTCCCACCTTGTCCATGATTTCCCGGGCGGCGGCGCGCGCATTTGAACCGTTGGACAACCATCTGAGGACGGAACTGCCCACCATACGCGGCAGCACGATGTTCTCGAAAACGTTCAGCTCAGGCAGTAGGTGATAGAACTGGAACACGAGACCGACGTTGTGGTTGCGATAGGCATTCTGCCACGGGCTGGTCTGCGCGGCGACGTCATGGCCTTTGTATTTCACCGAGCCTTGGTCCAGCGTATCGACCGCGCCGAGAATGTGCAGCAGGGTGCTCTTGCCCGAGCCGCTAGCCCCCATGACGGCCACGAACTCGCCTCCCTGCACGTGCAGCTCCGCGCCGCGCAGTACGTGCAAGGGGGAGCGCCCCATCATGTAGGACTTGTGCACGCCCTTGGCTTCCAAGAGTGGTCTACTCATAACGCAGCGCTTCCACAGGCCAGACCCGAGCAGCCAGAATCGCCGGAATCAGCGCCCCCAGCATCGATGAAAACAGCGCCACCACCACGATGACTACGATCTCCGTCAGATTCACCGTGTTGGGGATGCGATCGAACACGTACACATCCGGGCTCCATACCCGGAGATTGGGATTGAGCCTGGCCAGCGCGTCCTGGATATCATTGATGTAGTGCACGAACAACACGCCGCTGACGGTGCCCAGCGCCGAACCAACCACACCCACCGCCAACCCAAACCCGAGGAAGATCACGGCCACCCCCCGGGACGACGCCCCGATACTCTTGATAATGCCGATGTCGCGGGTCTGGTGCGAAACGATCATGTAGAAAATGCAGCCTATCAGCACCACCGCCACCAGGCTGATGATGCCGAACAGCAGGGTAACCAGCACCTTCTCTTTCTCGACCGCGGAGATGTACTGCACCTGCCGCTCTTCCCAGGTTTCCACACCGACCAGAGACATCAGCCGGTACTCGCTACTCGTCGGCGGCAGGTTCAGAGAAGCTACGAATTGCTTCCACAGGGCGACGATATCCTCGCGGGCCTGATTAACGTCGCCTCCTTCCCGAAGCTTGACCAATACCTGCGAGGCGCGGGGCGGCACCACATCGCCCGATTCCGTCTCCATCCGCTCCATGCTCAAGGCCCTTTGCAGGATCTCGAAATCCAGGTAGACGCACATCTTGTCGATGTCGTACACCTTGGTGCGCGAGCGGTCGGCGTAGCGGGTAGCCATGGGGATGGGCCCTTCGCCGCTGATAGTCCCCTTGCGGGTCATGGGTAGCACGGTGACCACCAGTTCGCTGCCCAGGGGGGTGCCCTCCTGGTAGCCGCCGTCGGGCAAGCGATCGCAGATCAGGTCCACGCCGAGGATCGCGCCGGGCATTTCGTCGCCGGCGTAGCCCGGTCCGTTGACGGCCAACTCGAACAGACCCGGCGCGCCGCGGGCGAAGCCCTCGAGATCGGGGTCCTCGGGGTTCTCCGCTTGATACCGGGTCCAGGCCTGCTCGAACTCCTCCGGCAGAACCGGCAAGCCCTCCGGCGCAAGTCCGCTGTACGGTTGTCTTTGAGGGGCCAGGGTCGTGGTGCCCGGGTAGTAAGCGTCGTAGTAGAGACTGCCGGCGAACGCATTGATGGTGCGATACTCGTCCAGCCGCACACCTACCACCTGAATCGGTTTGGTGTAGTCGATGAGCTTGACCCGCAAGATGCCGTAGTTGTAGATCACTGGGGTGGCCTCCGCCACCGTGTCGGGCATGCGCGTCAGCAGCGTATCGATGAACTCCTGATAGTAAGGGAATCCCTGTAGCGTGGTGTTGTCCACGATGATGTCGCTGAGCAGCCCGCGAGAGTGCTCCTTCACCATGTTCAAAAAGCCGCCCATCACGCTGATGACCACGATCACCATGAACACGCACAGCCACACGCTCACAATGGCGAACAGGGCGATCAAGCGCTTGCGCAAATAGCGGGCTATGAGGAAAAGCTTATACATCAAGGAGCTTTCAGCTATCAGCTTTCAGCCATCAGCCATTCAACCGGTCATGGGTGCCCCATCGCGTTTCGCCGGCTTTCGAAGCCGGCGAACGGGGTGGGGGACAGCGACGCTAGACATCATCGCCGTGACCTTCGGGGAGTTCACTGCTCAATACGTCCGGCGACGGTAGCGGTCTCTGCAACGGGAACAGGATCACGTCGCGGATGCTGGGGCTGTCGGTCAGCACCATAACCAGCCGATCGAGGCCTACGCCCAGTCCGCCCGCCGGCGGCATACCGTACTCCAACGCCAGGATGAAATCGTCGTCCATGACGGCCATGGTTTCGTCGCCTTCGCCGGCGAGTTTGCGCGCGAGGTTCTCGCGCTGCTTTTGGGAGTCGTTCAGTTCGGTGTACGCGTTGCCGATCTCCATCCCCGCGACAAAAACTTCAAAACGCAGCGCGATCGATTCATCATCCGGGTGACGGCAGGTCAACGGGCACAACTCCGCCGGATAGTCGTAGACGAAGACCGGCTGGATCAGGTGCGGCTCCACCTCCTCCTCGAAGACCTTGTTGACGACGACGGCGTCGGCGGTGTCCTGATGGTCAATCTCCAAAGCCTCCGCCTTGGCCCGGACCGCCGCGGCATCCCTTATGTCCACGCCGGCATGTTCGCGGAACAGATCGGCGTATTTTCGCCGCGGCCAGGGGACCGTGAAATCCAGCTCATGCTCGCGGAACTGACGCTGGTACCCGCCGCCCAGCCGCTCGATCGCCGCGGCGACCATCTGTTCGGTCCGCTCCATCATCACGTTGTAATCAGCG
>JAUWNF010000573.1 GCA_030612785.1 Phycisphaerales bacterium | reverse complement strand
TCGATCTGGCCGATTTTGAGCCCTTCATGGACTGCATGGCCGGTCCGGACGCTGCGCCCGCGCCCCCGATGACCACGGCGGACGAGTGCCTCAAAGCCTTTGACGCTGATGACGACCTGGACGTTGACCTGATCGATTTTGACGCGTTTCAGGAGGCCTTCGGCGAGTCCTGAATACCCGTTAACCCACCGGACCGTGACAGTAACGGCGGGGTTAATCAGAGCCCCAAGCGCCAGCGCGGGATCTTCGTGGGCCGCCTGTTTGCTTTGCGTAGGGTCCCGCTCGCTTGCGCTCGGGGCTCGGATTAGCTGCCCTCTTGCGGGCGATATCACGTATTGCCTTGCTGATCGGCGAACCGCCGATGCCGTCACGCACCCCAGTTCACCGGGTGTGGCCAGAAATTGTGGCATTGCAACTGTGGGGCGGGTTCTACCCGGCTTCTTGGGCCCTTGTGGCGGGTGGAACCCGCCCTACGCAATGACCGCGAGCGAAGCTGCCACGAAAGATGGTCGCACCCCAGTCCATCGGTAACACCCGATCGGGTTTCACACGCCAAGCCTTCTCTGGTAACCTGTGGCGCGGTTTCTTGCGGGTGCCTGGAGGTTTGATGATGGCTGACGCGAAGGAAGTCAAGATCAAGAAAATCGCCGCGGCTAAGACGTTGCGGAAGTTGATGGCCGATCACTTTTATGAGTTGGATCGGGCGGTCAAGGAGGGGCGGCCCAAGGTGGCGTGGTGCACCAGCGTCGGGCCGGCGGAGCTTCTGCGGGCCATGGGGTTCGTGGTTTACTTCCCCGAGAACCACGGGGCCATGCTCGGCGCCACGCGGATGGCCGCCGAGACCATCCCCGCCGCCAATGCCGTCGGCTACTCGCCGGACATTTGCTCCTACCTGACCAGCGACGTTGGCGCGTTCCTCCAGGGCCGCACGCCGCTGACCGACGCCTACGAAGGCATCGCAGCCATCCCTAAACCGGATGTACTTATCTACAATACCAACCAGTGCCGCGAGGTGCTGGACTGGTTCGCCTGGTACGGGCAGCGATGGAGTAAGCCGGTGATTGGTGTCGAGTGCTATCGCGGTGTCGGCGAGGTCACCGGCGTGCACGTCGCGGGCATCGCCGGTCAGATACTGGCCCTGGTCGAGCCGCTGGAGAAAATCAGCGGGGAGAAGTTCGACATCGACAGGCTCCGCGAGACCGTGCGCCTCTCGCGCGAATGCTCCGACCTGTGGAAAGAGGTGCTCGAGACGGCGGCTACGAAACCCTCGCCGCTGACCTTCTTTGATAGCACGATCCACATGGCCCCGGCCGTGGTTATGCGCGGAACGCAGGTGGCGGTCGATTACTATCGCGAGTTGCTCCCGGAGCTTAAGGCGCGTATCGCCGACGGAGTGGCGGCGGTCGAGGGCGAGCGGCTCAGACTCTACTGGGAAGGCATGCCGATCTGGGGGCGTCTGCGCGACCTGGCTACGCAATTCCTGGAGTTGCGGGCGTGCGTGGTGGCCAGCACCTATGCGAACTCGTGGATATTCACCGCCCTTGAGCCGGACGATCCGTTCAAATCAATGGCCCGCGCGTATACCGAGCTGTTCATCGTGCGGTCCGACCCGTACAAGGAGAAGTATCTCAAGGAGATGATCGACACCTTCGGCGTGGACGGGATTGTGTTTCATGATTCCAAAACCTGCCCGCACAATACGAACTGCCGGTATGCCATGCCTCAGCGTTTGGCCGAGCGCCTCGGCGTGCCGTCGATCACCATCGCCGGCGATTTGAACGACCTGCGCTGCTATTCGGATGAGCAGGCCAGAACCCAGATCGAGGCGTTTGTGGAGCAACTGTCCTCGGGTGTGGCACCGGTTTCCAACCGGTGAATTCGTACGTGCCCCACCCTTTGCCGCGCAAAGGATGGGGCACCCCGCAAAGGATGGGGCACCCGCGTTTGTGGAGCAACTGTCCTCGGGTGTGGCACCGGTTTCCAACCGGTGAATTCGTACGTGCCCGGTATAGGCAACCCTTATGGCGACAAACTGGTCATTAGGTTTGGATCTCGGGGCGTCGGCCACCAAGGCTGTTCTGCTAAGCGGCAAGGTGGTGAAGGCCCGCGCCGTGCGCAAGTCCGGCGCCGACTTCGCCGCCGCCGCGAAGGCGTGTCTTGCGGAGGTCACCAGTGCAGCCGGTATTGATGCCGAAAAAATCCATCGCACGGTGGCCACCGGTTACGGAAGGCGCAACGTCGACTTCGCCACCACTACGGTCACCGAAATCACCTGCCACGCCCGCGGGTGCCACGCGAGCTTCCCCCGCGCCATCACCATTGTTGACATTGGCGGGCAGGACAACAAGGTCATCGTGGTTGAGGACAGCGGCGCTCGGCGAAGCTTCAAGATGAACCGCAAGTGCGCCGCCGGCACCGGGGCTTTTCTCGAAGAGATCGCCAGCCGGTTGGACACGCCGCTATCCGCCATCAACGACCTGGCCGGCGAAGCCACCGGCAACGTTGAGCTAGGCTCGTTCTGCACGGTCTTCGCCAAGACCGAGCTGTTGGCCCTGATCGCTCAAGGGACGCCCCTGCCGGAGATCATCAAGGCCGCCTTCCGTTCGGTGGGCAAACGCATTGTGGAGATGGACCCACTCACCGGCCAAGTGGTGATGACCGGCGGAGTCGTGGCCCACAATCCAATCATTGTAGAGTTGATCTCCGACGCGCTCGGCCGCAAAGTCCTCGTCCCCGATCACCCCCAATACACTGGTGCCCTCGGGGCGGCCTTGATCGCGGGGGAAATGGACACGTGAAAACTAGCTACGTCCCCGTTTCAATCCGCTACATCGCG
>JAUWNF010000231.1 GCA_030612785.1 Phycisphaerales bacterium | reverse complement strand
TGTGCACTGTCGCAGACGACATACCGGTCGCCGCCACCACCGCCGCCCTCCCTCCTCGCCCCAACGAGCGCGCCTCAGTTGCAGCCCACCCACGCCGGGAACGTTCATACAATACGTGCGACAACGAATGGTACTTCCCGCGAACCCATTGCACCACTGCGGCATCCGGCATATTCTCCTATCGGCGAAGTACACCGGAATCATTTAACTTATTTTTACGCGATTCCTTAGGGGGCAGTCAGCCGGCTTCAGCGCATGCAGAGGCGTGACGCGATTACCAAGCCGAGAAAGCTGGTGTCCCTCCCGAAAACTCCGTCCGGGTCTCTCGGACCCGGGAACATCACGATTATCGGAGCACACGAGTTTGAAGTTGTCCCGCGAACGCGCAAAGCACTTCGCTGGGCTAATCCTCCTCTTTGTCCTCGTGCGCCTCGTCGTGCGCTTGCTCTTTGTGCGCAGGGAGAGCTTTCGCCTCTTCCATCTCGGTGACTTTGCCCGTCTTTCCGTCGATCTCTACTTCCATGATCTTGTCACCGACCAAGCAGTACACCTCGATCTCGAGATCTCCGTCCTCCAACTCACAGTGCGCGGCCACGGCCTTTCCCTTGCTGTGTTTTTCAGCCAACTCGATGGCCTTGCCCAGGCTGAGCTTGCCATCGTCCATTTTCTTGACCATCTCCTTGGTGCTGCTAACACTCTTTCCCCACTGCGCATATACCGGCCACGCCAACAGCCCAAACACGAGCACACCCGCTACTACAACAAGAAAATTCTTGTAACGTTTCATCGTCACGACTCCTTCAGTAATGCGAGAACGCCGCGCCGTAGCTACGCGCCACGGTCGTCACCTCATCCTGCGAAACCGACGGAATTCTACTAGGCCGTGTGCAGCCGTCAATGGGTAGGTTCCAACAATTTCGATCCAGTTTTGACCTGTTTCCTGCTAATCATGCACGCCGCTCTGTGTCCGGGTGGACCCCAACCGCTGTCGCACAGACGGTCTTTTACGCAGCGCGCCCGGACCCCGTCGGACCGCTCATACACCACCCCTTGATCAGGACCCCAATCACGCAGGCGGGGGTCACGGCGCCCGCGAGCACGCGGGCCTCGAACGGTCGGCCCACCACCGCCCCGAGACAGATGAGTAGTAGCCGCAGGTCACGACACTTTAGACGGCTGAGGATGTCGTTGGGATAGGGCCGCTTGTGGCGGATGGCAAATTCCTTGGCCACGTAACTGGCCAGGATAAACCCGAAGGCGGTCAGGAAGCCGAGGATCCACGCGAGTGGACCGGGATGAGCGGCAGCGAAAGCATATGTCACCCCCAGGGCTATGGCCACATCCGCGTACCGATCCAGGACCGTGTCAAGCCACGCCCCGCGAGCGGAACTCAGGTGTTTCAGGCGGGCGATCTCCCCGTCGCAGCCGTCGATGATCGAAGCCAACTGAACCAGCAACCCGCCGAAAAGACCGAAAGCGTATTGGCCCGCCGCGAGAAATCCCGCTCCCACAAGCGACAACAGGAAACTGATCACGGTGATCTGATTGGGGGTGATGCCTGTCGCGACGAGCCGGGCGGAAAGCCTCGTGGAAACCGGACGGTTCAAATGAATGGACACGTAGCCGTGCTCTCCGGCGTCAAGCGGGAGCGCACGTCGATGTGGGCGTCGATCGCGCCGCCGGCTACGAGAGCGACGGCGCGAGAGGCACATCCGTAGGAGCGGACCGCGCGCGCCGCGGCGAACAGGTCGCCCACCCGCGGCGGGGGTGCGAAGTGGTTGAGTTCGCACGACACCACGGCATCCGTGATCCTCTGGGTGCCGGATGTCCGGAGCCGTTCGGCCCCGCGATGTGCTCCTTCGCCCCGGGTGCAGACGATGGGCGTTTCTTCCTCCAGGCCGCCGACCAGGGCCGCGACGACCCGGTCCAGGGTGATCGGCCTCTCGGCTGGGAGCACAGCCACGGCAATCGACGATAGTGGCAGGCCGCGGGCCCAGTTATCCGATCCGTCCACGGGATCGACGATGAACCGGTAGACGGGATCAGCCTCACCGAAGCGGTGATTGTCCGACTCCTCGGAGAGAATCAGCCCGCAATCGAATTCGTTCTCGAGAAAACGGCGCGTGGCCAGATCGGCGGCGACGTCGAAGCTCCGTTGCCGGTCACCCTTACGGTTCTTGCCGAGCACCTGGGCGCGGTCGACGCTGGACGTCGTGAGGGTCCGGCGGACTTCCGCGTGGAGCCGAACCACCTCACCGCCCAGCTGAACGACCGCGTTCGCGGCCATTCGCTCTTCGGCAATGGGTTGCCGGACTTATCTGCGGGAACCAGTCCATGCCATTTCCGAATAGACTCCGACTTTTTCAGTCGCCATGTTGCACCTCCTGACCCTGTATCGGGTCGGCTGCAACCACGGACGACTGACCCAGACGGGGAGTATAGCCGATACGGCATTCTTGGCCAAACGCTTGAGCATGGACAGTACTCCATCTTGGCGACGAGAAACCGATCAAGCCCGCCCTACAACGCTGGACGACCGTGTGCCAACGGGCCATCCTGCAGGCCGCTCCGTTTCGGTTGGCGAGAAGCGGCTGCAACTGATTCTGATTCGAGATGTGCCGCTCCCGTTGTCCGCGCGCCGTTTCAGGCGACCGGTCTACGACAGCACCGAGCACAGCTGAATCTCCCGAGGATTGCGTGACGTTCAGCCAGAATCCGTTCGCAACGGAGACCCTTCGCAGGCCCTCAGCGCGTCCAGAGCGACAGGGTACTACCCGTTCGTGGGCGGGCGGTATACTGATGTCCAAGTCAAGGCCTGGATCCCCTTGTGGGGGCGAGGTTTGCGCTCGGCCACGTCTCTTTTGCCAGACCGGGCCGCGGGAGCCACACGCATGTGCGAGGCGACGGAATCGGTAGAAAAACGCCGCCTGGGCGATTTTGAGATTGTCCGTGAGATCGGTCGCGGGCGGGATGGGCGAGGTCTATCGCGCCAAAGACACACGGCTCGACCGCGAGGTGGCGGTCAAGGTGCTGCCGGAGCAGTTCGCCACCGAGCCGACGGCGTTGGCCCGCTTCGAGCGTGAAGCCAAAGCAATCGCAGCACTATCACATCCGAATATCCTGGCGATCCACGACGTCGGCACGGAAGAAGGCACGTCATTCGTGGTGTCCTTGTGCCCCTCTACCCAAACCTGTCCGCTGCACGCACGGCGTCGATGTGAACAGACCATCCGCGCCACCGCCAGCAGCGTGTCCGAGGAGAATCCTGGGACGACCACGACCCCCTGGCGGCTGCCAGTCGCTCCGCCAACTCGTCGTCGAACACCAGCAACCCGCTGAGAGGACGCAAAGGTCACCGGACAGCACTGGGCATTTATTTGTTCTTCTTCTCTTGTTTCTTTTTTCGTTTGTCCTTCGGACTAAGCTGGGCCTTTTTCTGATGTTCCTTTTTGCCTTTATCTCGTTTCCCTTTATCACCCATATCCGTTTCTCCTTGCTTGAACCGACATTTCCCCAATGGCGTCTGCTCAGCAACGTCACCGAGCCTCCTCATCGTGATCGTACCAGACCTTGCTTACAGAGACCATGAGAGCCTGATCATCAATGCAGCAGGTGCGTTTTCGCCCCAACGTCGGCAATTGCCCGCCCGGAACGCGAATCGGCCCGGGGAGAAGCTGATCCAACGGAAGACTGTGGCTGGCGAGAGCATCACGCCGCGGTGGGCCCGTCGCGCTTGACGGCCCGGGCCAGCGCTGTCGCCGCGACCCAGGCGCTCGCCCAAGCCCACTGGAAGTTGAACCCACCGATCCGCCCGTCGGCATCGAGGATCTCACCGGCAAAGTAAAGACCAGGGCACTTCCGTGAGCCGAGGCTGCGGGGACTGACCTCGGCCAAAGGAACACCGCCCGCCGTCGTTTCGGCATGCGAGTAGCCCCTGCTGTCCAGCACGGGCAAGAGCCAGCGGACCAGCGCCTTCACGACCTTGCGCCGGACATCCCTCGGAAGGTGAGCCATAAGGGTGGTTCCGGAGACTGCCAACGCGCCCAGGAGGGCGTCCGCGACACGCGCGGGGAGCAAGCGCGCCAGGGCGTTGTGGAGCTGGACTCGGGGCTGCGCCGAAGCAAAAGCCAGCAGTCGGGCTTCTACGCTGGCGGTGTCTTCACCGGGTACGAGGTTTGCGAATACCGTGACCTCGCATCGTTCGAGGCATGCTCGATGCCAGTGTCGCGACAAGTCTAGAACGGCCGGTCCACTTATGCCGAAGTGCGCCCACAGCAACACTCCGCAGACACGAACGGGTTTCCAGCCAGCGGCCTGCACCGTCAGCTCGACGTGGTGTGAGATCCCCGACAGCGGTACATGAAAATCACCGTCGAGAACCAACGGTACGAGGGCGGGCGTCGGTGGAACCAGTGTATGACCAAGCTCTTCGGCCAGTCGGTAGCCCGAGCCGTCGCTGCCTGTCTTCGGGAACGATTGGCCTCCTGTCGCCAGCACGACATTGCCTGCGGACAACGTGGTGGCACCCGCGGCGATATGGAACCCACTTGCAACACGCTGCATGTTGGTCACGCGGTGTCTGGGGAGAATGCGCACCCCGAGGCGGGCAGCTTCCCCCACCATCGCCTCAAGCACGGTGAGGGCCCGATTCGTCTTGGGAAAGAGCTTGCCGTTGTCCTCCTCGCACAGCTCGACTCCGATTTCCCGAAAGAACGCCACCGTGCGCGCGACCGGAAAGGCGGCCAGGACCTGCTTGATCACGTTTGGGTTTCCGCCACGGAAATCGGCAGCCGTTACGACGCGGTTTGTGACGTTGCACCGACCACCGCCCGACATGAGGATCTTGGCCCCGAGCTTGTCAGCCCCGTCGAGCACGACAACGGAACGCACCGGCATCAGCCTTGCAACAAAGATCGCCGTTGCCAACCCGGCCGCTCCGCCCCCTACGATCGCAATGTCCACAGTGTCCGTATCTGCACCTTTGCACAAAACGTGGTCTTACCGGCTTCCAAGGTCGCATCAGCCCGGGAGGTCTGTACACGTCCCGGCTGCGTACGACTTCCCGTTGCCCGGCTTCTTGCGCCGACCATACTGTACACGGCCTGATGTCCGCTACAATACCTGAGCGATGACATCCGGCGCCCCAAATGGCGATGGTTGCGACGACCGGCCGACTCGCGCTTCGGGGCCGGCGAGACCCTGGTGACCTGGAGCGCGGACGACGGAAGAGGCAACGTTGCCACCGGCGTACAGCGGGTGGTGGTCAATGCGCTGAGTGGTCCCAGCTCGCTGATCGACGCCATCCGGCAGGGCATCGTGCAGCTCCAAGCGGCCGTCGACCAGAGCCAGGCGGACATCTCCCAGTGCGAGCCCGCTGCAGAGTGCCCGGTCGACCTCGGGCCCCTGGTCGCGTCAAACGATGAGCTGATCGAGATGACCCACGCCGCCGCCGAGCAGGATGATCGAGGAGCTGAGCGGTACGCCGCGCTCCTGGAAGATCTGGAGTCGGCGAGGATGTATATTCTGGAAGCGACTGCGTCACTGGAGGAATCCAACGCTGCCGGTGAAGCGGACCCGGCGCTCATGATGCGTGAGCAGGCCATCGACAACCTGGCTGCTGCTCGGGCGATGCTGGACGACGCCGTGCATCAGGTCGAGACCCTGGAGGGAGAGTTGAGCCCAACCGACGGCGACGAACCCACCGACGGAGCTTCGGACGACGATTCGCCCGGCCCGGAAGAGCCACCCGGGGACGATGGCGAGAGCGCGGCTGATGAGGGCGGCCAACTCGGCGGCTGTAGTGGCGGAGGAAGCGCTCGACGAAGTGGGGCGTGCGGCCTCGGTGTGATTCTTCTGTTTGCCTGCGTGCCGGTGCTCGCGATCTGGAAAGCGAGCCGGAGACTTCTATGATCGGG
>JAUWNF010000008.1 GCA_030612785.1 Phycisphaerales bacterium | reverse complement strand
ACGGGAGCAGCAGATGCAACACGTGATCGCACTTTGCGCAGCGTTGGTGCTGAACGCGGCAGCCAACCTGATGATAAAGATCGGCAGCACTAAGGTCGAGACCGCGGGCGGTTTTCTGGCCAACGGCGCCGCAGGGGCAGTGCGCACCCTGCTGACTACGCCCGTGCTGTTGGCGGGCATAATCTGTTTCGGGCTCAACGTCTTCCTCTACATGTTCGCCCTGCAAAGCAAGGCATTGAAGATCAGCATCGCCTATCCGGTGATGGTCGGCGGCGGGTATGCCATCATCGCGCTCACGGCAGCGTTCTGGCCCAGTCTGCGGGAGCGACTCACGCCGGGGCAATGGGCGGGCGTGGCCCTGGTGCTGGCCGGCGTGGTCCTTATCGCGATCCGTACACCGGTGGAAGGACCATAGGCGAAAATCCAGGCCTAGGTGCTCTTGGCCACGCGTGTGATCTCCTCGATGGTCGTCCGGCCGTCACGGACTTTTTGCAGACCGTCCCCGCGCAGCAGAACCATGCCCTGGCTGCAGGCTAAGCGGCGGATATCCGTCGCACTGGCCCGACGGATGACGAGTTCGCGGAGTTCATCACTCATGGACAGTAGCTCGAAGATGCCGAACCGCCCCTTGTACCCGGTGTTGCGGCACTCGCGACACCCAGCGCCGCGATAGAGCTTCGCGCCGGGCTCTAACTCCAAATCCGGCGGAAGCTTATGGTAGTCCGGTTCGTAGGCTTCCCTGCACTTGGGGCAGATCTTGCGCACCAACCGCTGGGCCAGAATGCCCGCCACGGAACTGGTCACCAGGAACGGCTCGATCCCCATCTCCAGCAATCTGGTGGTGGCGCTGGGGGCGTCGTTGGTGTGCAGCGTGCTGAACACCAAGTGGCCGGTGAGCGAGGCGTTGATCGCCACCTCCGCCGTCTCCAGATCGCGAATCTCACCCACCAGGATGACGTCGGGGTCGTGCCGCAGGAAGGACCGCAACCCGTGGGCGAAGCTGAGTCCAATCTTGGGCTTGACCTGCACCTGGTTGATGCCTTCCAGGAAGTATTCGATAGGGTCCTCCACGGTCAGGATCTTGATCTTGTCGGAGCGGATCGTATTTAGCGCCGAGTACAGCGTGGTAGTCTTGCCGCAGCCGGTCGGGCCGGTGACCAGGTTGATCCCGTGTGGTAGGCCGATCAGCGCCGTGTACCGCTCCAGCACCTCCCCTTCCATGCCCAGTTCGGATAGGTCCAACAGGATGGACTGCTTGTCGAGAATACGCATCACCACGGCTTCACCGAAGGCCGTCGGGATGATGCTTACGCGGATATCGATGTCACGGTGTTGAGCCTTGACGGAGAATGCCCCGTCCTGCGGTAGCCGCTTCTCCGCGATGTTGAGGTCCGAGAGAATCTTGATGCGCGAGATGATCGCATGTTGGAAGCGACGGATTTCCGGCGGCACGTTGGTGGTGTGCAGCACACCGTCCACGCGATAGCGGATGCGCAGGTCGTTCTCATACGGTTCGATGTGCACGTCGCTGGCGCGGTCGCGGATGGCTTCGATCAGGATTTCGTTGACCAGCTTGACGACGGTGGCTTCCTGGGCGGCCTCGATCTCCTCGTCGTGGACCTCGTCGCTTTCGCTGACCACCTCGAGGTCCTCGGCGCTGAGCATGTCCTCGATAGTTTGCCCGCCTACGCCGTAGTACTGTTTAATCAGGCGCTGGATGTCCACTTCGGTAGCCAAAGCCGGTTCGATCTTGGTGCCGGTCAGCATGCGCAGCTCGTCGAACGCATAGAGGTCGAAGGGATTGGAGGTGGCCACGCGAATCGAGCCGTTCTTCCGTTCGATGGGGAACAGGCTGCAACGATGAACCAATCTGGAGGGGATTAGTTCCAGCAACTCATGGTCGATCTCGATCTCGTCCAGATCGACCACGGGGATGGAGAGCTGCTCGCCGATGATCTCGAGCACGTCCCGCTCTTCGGCATATCCTTTGTCGATGAGAATGCGCTCGAGGCGTTCGCCGGGGCTCTTGCGGCTGGCCTTGGCTTCCTCGTACTGTTCGCGCGTGATCTTGCCGCGCTGCAAAAGAACCTTAGCAAAACTCACCGGTACACGTCCCTGCCTGTTTGGCCCGAAGGCTAACTGGTCCCTCACACTTCCTAGTCATTCCGTACGCACCGATCCTGCCCGTGGATCGGAACCGCCCTCTATTATACTCATCTCGGATGTCCCGGTTGCTGATTCGCACACGAAATCGCCGGGCAGGTCCGGCGAGCCGCCCGGATACCCGCGGGTGCTTGTAAGATATTGCGGGGAATAGACTTGCGCCTATTAAGGGCAGACCACCGACGTCCGCGCAGGTCCTTCCGCCAAGCGGAGATCCTCCACGTCACCAGCCGGCGGGAACGCCGGGCGCTACGTCAACACGCTGCTCAATCCTGCCACCTTCTCCGTGGTGGCCGCTACGGAGAGGTGTTCCGCAGAATGGTCTACTCGTTGAGACGGCGGATCGTCGTCGATTCGTAGGAGTCGCTGTCCTCGGGCTTCTCGGTGTCTTCCCACTGCCCCTTCATCGTGTCGATCCACTGTTTTCGGACGACCACTCCATCGTCGTTGAAGTGGATGATGACGTTCAAGTGCTTATCGACCCGCTCGTAGTGCCATTGATCGTCCAGCTTGATGTCCGGGGCGCCGATGGTCCTGGCGACGTCGTCGGTAGTGGAGACGTTCTGCACGATCATCTCGTAGTGGGGTCGGGTGAGCTTGTCGCACCCTCCCAAAACCAGGAAAGCACCGGCCAAGAGCAAGACACCCGTGGTCCATTTCATCGTTCTCATCGCGTTTCTCCATCGCTTGGGAATATTGGCTACCGCTGCTTGACGATTCTCCTATCCGCAGATCCCGGCACACCTAACAGTACAGGGGCCGTCGATTTAGTCTGTAGCGTCGCCCCTTGGGGGCGGCGCACCTGCTGTAGCGTCGCCCCTGCTGTAACGTCGCCCCTTGTGGGCGGCGCACCTGCATTTTTCGCCACCCACAAGGGGTGACGCTACATTTGGGACCACAACGGACGACTAAATCGACAGCCCCTACATCGCAAGGTCGCCGCCGCTTTGTAGCGGCCTGCGTCTCGGCACGGGCCGCAGGCCCACAGCCCGCGGCTTGTTCCGATTACCCGGCGCCCGCCAACGACTGCGGCGACAGCGGCGGCACTTCCAGCACGAACTCGTCCACCATGTGCTCCTGAAGCGGTGTAGTATGGGTCACCTGTAGAACGTACTTGTGGCTGGGCGGCAGCGTCGTGGGATCGAGTTGGAGTTGAAATTCATACATGCTGGTCGTACGGTTCCAATACATCCGCTGATCGCGCTCGTTTATCAGGGCGATATCCCATTGTTTGAGCTTCGCGCCCTTGTTATCGCCCGAGGCCTGGCGATACTCGTACAGTTCGACGATAACCCCCCCGGCGATGTTCACGGGATCGCCGAACCCGTTGACCGGTTGCAGGAGCAGTTCGATTCCGTCGGGACGGTCGTCGTCATCGAAGCTGCGGAGACGGGTGAAGGGCGCGACGATGTTTACCGCCGCCGGCATGAGCAAGGACAACTGCTGGCGTGTGGCCGAGTCGGTAGTATCGACCGGCGCCCGGCTGCAACCGGCGAGCGGCAACAGCGCCAAGAGCACAACCCGGCAAACCAACGGAGACGTATTCAAGAAAGGCAACCTCCATGTACGGTAGGACTGACCGCTCGTCCGCGGGCCAAGTGTATCCATACGGTGTCGCCACTGTCAACCCGACGGGTGGAGCGGGGCGCCGGAGGCGTCTTCACGCGATGACGGCGGCCTGGGGGGTTGCGGTCGCCGCTGGTTTCGGGTGTGCACCGGAACAGACCGGGATGACCACCCAGCACCACCAAGTGGTCACTCCAGTCGGCATCTGGTACTCCGTGGAGCCGCTCCTGTCCGGGGATCGCGGTCGCTTGGCCAGTCGGATCGACGCCGACCTGGCGACGATCAGCCGCATGGGGCTCAACACGGTCTTCTTCAGGCACATTGATCCTGAGGTCTTCGCCATAGCGGCGGCAACCGCGAGCCGGCATCACTTGAAGATCGTCCTGCCGGATCGGCCGGCCCAGTACTACGCGATGACGGGCGAGCCTGGATACCGCGCGGCGCCCGCGAGGTGGGTGACGGGCAGGCGCGGTTCGCTGGACAGCGTACTTGGTGCCGTTGACCTCGGGTGCGCCGCCGACCGCACATCGGCGGAGCGAATCGAACAGGTCGCCGCGGCGTACCGCGCGAATCCGTCTTTACCACCCACGTTCGCGCACACCGCCGGTCCGGTTCCGCCGTCGGTCGGTGTGCTGGCTGCGGCGTCCGCCGACACCCTGACATTGCCCGCGCTGCCGCATCGAGGGACACCTGGGCGGCCGCTGATGCTCCTGAGGTGCACTCACCGCCCCGGCGAAGGCTCGCCCCAAGCCGTGCGACGCTGGCTCTGGCAGTTTCACGCTGCCTTGGCAAAGGGGCTGACCGGCGGACTGGTCATCGACCAATACCGCACGACTCCCGGTCAAGGGTCCGCGCTGGCGAACCCGGGCGGGGATGTCGGCGTCGAGCGGGTCAACGCGGTCAAGCGCATGGCGGCGCGCATGCAACATTGGGGCCCGATGTTGGACCACCTGCGGTTCGAGCCGCTCGCCGCTCCCCCCGGCGCCGGCGACGCCGTGGACATTACCCTTTTCGTCCGAGACAAACGGCGGATGCTTTTGGTGTTCAATCGCTCGCGGGCGGAATACTTGCGGACCACGCTGGCGCTGGATGACCTGATCGGCGGTTCGCCTGCCACACGGCTGGTGGAAGTATCCGGCGAGGCCGATGCGGCGTTGGGTATGGTAACCCCAGCCCGTCGCGGGCGCATCACCTTATCTGTGGACATCGCCCCCGGCGATGCGCGGCTGTATGAGGTGTTCTGAATCAGCGGCCGGCCGGCGTACCGACCGCGCGGCTCGGTTGTGCCGGCCGACCGTCTGCACGCTCATCCGACACGATCACGCCGTCACGGAGCGTGATAATACGGTCGCAACGTTGAGCCACGCCCGGCTCGTGCGTCACTACGATGACGGTCCGCCCCTGGTCGTGGAGCCGGTCGAAAACCTCCAGGATCATGTCTCCGGTGGCGGAGTCCAGGTTGCCGGTGGGCTCGTCGGCGAGCACGATAAGCGGATCGTTTATCAGGGCGCGGGCGATGGCCACGCGCTGCTGCTCGCCGCCGGAGAGTTCCACGGGACGGTGGTGGCCGCGCTCTTCCAGCCCGACCATGACCACCAGCTCCCGCGCTTTTCGACGCCGCGCCGCGGCGGATATGCCTTGATAAAAGAGCGGAACCTCCAGATTCTCCAGCACGGTCAGTTGCTGGATCAGGTTGAAGTTCTGAAAGACAAAGCCGACGCGGCGCCCCCGAATCTCCGAGAGGGCATCGTCGGTCAGAAGTGACACGTCCATGTCACCCAGCAGGTAGCGCCCCGCAGTCGGGCGGTCCAGGCCGCCCAGCAGGTTGAGCAGCGTGCTCTTGCCCGAGCCGCTCGCCCCGCAGATGGCCACCGACTGCCCCCCCACGAACGCGATATCCAGTCCGCGTAAAGCGTGGACCAGAACGCTGTGCCCGGGTTGTCCGTAGACCTTGGTCAGTCTCTCAACGGTAGCGACTATCGACACGGTGTGTTGTCCGCCTCTCAACGGGGTCAGCCGCCCGCACGGCGTTGCCCGCGGCGGTGGGCGACGCCGCGGGTCTTGGGGGGCGGTTTGGACACCGGGCGCCGCCCGGCGAGCCCGTTGCCATTGGACGAGTCTCGCTCACTGGCCTCAAGTTCGGGAACCCGCTGTAGATCCTCTTCGCTTACCGAGAGGCGAATCACGTCGCCTTGTGCGAGACCGCTGAGCACTTCGACGAACTCATCGTTGGACCGCCCCAGGTCCACCGGTGCGGGCTCCGGCGTGTCGCCGTGACCACGGAACACGTAGCGGCGTCCCTGCTTGGTCACCACCGCCTGCACCGGGACGGCCAACACGTCGTACACCTCCTCGACCAGGATCTCGGCCCGAGCGGTGACACCGGGTTTGAGATCGTACCCGTTGGTACCCAGGGTGATCTCGGTCTCGTACTCCTTCAGGTCGGGATTGAGCCACTGGTTCTGGGAGTCCGCCAGTGGGGCGATCTTGGTGACCTCTCCGTCCAGCACCACCCCGGGCATGCCCTCTATCTCGACGCGGACCTGCTGCCCTACCTTCACCTTGTTGGCCTTGGCTTCGTGAACGCGGACCAGGGCCTGCATCACTTCCGTGTCGGGCAGCTTGATGATGGTCTGCCGCTCATACACCTCGGTCCCTTCGGCGATCTGGCGGCGGTCCCAGCGGCTGCGCCCGGTGTCGTATACCACCAGCCCCGCGGCCGGTGCCCGAATTTCGGTCTTGGCCTGTTGCCGGCGGAACTTCTCCAACTGCTCCTGGATGAAGGCGTACTCGGCCGCCTTGGCCGCCTTGTCCGCCAACTTTTGCGCGTTCTTGGCTTCGGCGCTCTTGCGCGTGCGCTCCAGTTCTTTTCCGGCCTCGTCCACGTCGGAGGTTTTCTGCTGGAAGTCCTTGGGGTGGGTGTAGGTATGAAGAACTATCTTGCGGAGTTCTGCCTTCTGCAACTCCATTTCGGCCTCGAACACCGCGAATTCCTTGTCCCTCAGTTCGCGCGAGGTGATGAAGTTGCGCGCGTAGTAGACCCGCAAGTCACCGTCCTCGAGGCGAACGCGGTAACGCTTCGCGGTATCCGAGATCAGCCAGCAGTCGTCCTGTTCGGCGTCGGCAGCCAACCTCACCTCGGAAGAAAGCCCGACGTCGTGCTCGGCGAATACTTGGCGCAACGCCGGGGAGAGCGTCGTTTGATTCAACTGGTCCACGAACTGCTCGTCCAGATCGAACAGATGCAGCTCGTATAGCTCGCGGGCGTCGTGAAGTTCCTCCCCCTTGCGATTGAGAACCTCCTGGGCCCGTTTGACGCCGAACTCAGCGTCGGTCTTCTGCTCCTTCCAATCACCCTCG
Source organism: Phycisphaerales bacterium (assembly GCA_030612785.1). Taxonomy (GTDB): domain Bacteria; phylum Planctomycetota; class Phycisphaerae; order UBA1845; family UBA1845; genus JAAEQG01. Next base: position 15,124 of record JAUWNF010000008.1, on the reverse strand, counting down.
GTATACTTCTCGAGCTCGATTTCAGCGTTGTGCAACGCCAGTTCCGCCTTGCGAATCAGGCTGGCCTGTTCATCGAGCGTGATGTCGTACTCCTTGGCGGCGGCTTCGGCGGCGGCCTTGGCGTTGGCTTCCTTGATCTCCTCGCTGCGCACGCGATCGTCAATCTGCTCGCTGGCCAGTTTGACGAGCAGGTCACCCTCGGCCACCTCGGTACCTTCCGGAATCAACCAGATGATGGTGGATCGGCCTTCGACTTCGCAGCGGACGTCGATCGACTTGGCCGCTTTCAACTCGCCTTTCTCGTGAAGCGCCACGGTGAAGGTGCGGTACTCGACTACAAAGGTGTCGGTCTCGGCCTCGCCTGCGTCAGGGCGCAGGAAGTGGTAACCCAACCCGGCGACGACCAGGACGCTCACGGCAAGAAGAGCGATCCACGCCCATCGGTGACCGGTCTTGGCCCGGGTGGGTTGCGCGTACGCGCCCGCGCTAATAGGTGCCTCCGCTACAGGTGCACTAGGCGTAGTGCCAGCCATGAATACCCCCGACGGTCACGCACGGCAGGCGCGTCGCCCGCTCCTGATATGATGCCGTGCGTCCTTCCAACGAATTGTACCAACCCCGCCGAACCACCGCAAAGGCCACGATCGCCCGGAGTGTACGAACTTGTGTCACCGAGCGTGGCGCGGACTATGGAACGGCGCGCGGCTGACTTGCTCCCGCGGTGATCCAATGCCCGTCGTCCCCCACGCGCAACGTCCCCGTGTCACGGTAGAACTGAAGGATGGCCAGTCGGTACGCCGCCTGGGCGTCGGCGAAGCTGTTGACCGCGTCGCGCCAGTCGTTTTCGGCGTCAACCACGTCGTTGTAGGGCACCGACCCTTCCTCTTCGAACTTCACCCGGGCGAGTTCGCGCCGCGTGTCGTTGATTGCGATGTTGCGCCGCTGAATGTCCATCGTGATGCGGCCCGTCTCCAGACGCCGCAGCCCCCGCCGCACGTCCAACCGCACCGTGTCCGCCGCTTCGCTGTGTAGCCGCTCTGCCCGGCGCAGCCCGATCAGGCTGGACCGATAATCGTTTCGCTCCGCCACGCGATCGAAAGGGACCTCCATCTCGAGCATGGCCCGCCAGGTGGTTCGTTCGGTGTTGTATGCAGTGGAGTTCGGTTTGTTGGGGTCCGTATCCATGGTCACACTGCCGGAGAAGTTGAAGTCCGGGAGCATGTTGTTCTTGGCGATAAGCACCCCGCGCCGGGCGTCGTCGACGGCGTCGAGATCGTTGAGCAGGTTCAGCCGGTACTTCAGCGCCGTTTCGATCGCTGCGGACTGTGGAACCCGCGGTTCGTGCAGTTCCAGCGTCTCCTCGCTGGCGATGTCCATCGGTGTCATCGTCGGCATGCCCAGCAGAATCTTGTAGCGGTCCAGCGTGTCCTGGTAGTTGGCCTGCTCGATGACGACGCTGTTTTGGGCCGACAGATAATTCACCCGGGCCCGGTCCGCGTCCACCGGGAGGGCCTGCCCCTTGTCGGCCAGGGCGACGGTACGCAGCATGTCGTCGTAGAACGTCTTCTCGTTAGCCGTGGCGCTTTCGATCCGCGCCCGGGCGCTCAGCAGATCAAAATACTCCCCGGCGATCTCCACCAGGAACGTGCGACGGAAGCGTTCGAAGTCCCTGACCGCGTAAATGAGGTTTCGCTCGGTCTGATAGCGTGATTCGTACGCCACCCTCCCGGCCCCACGCAGCAACGGGATGTCGGCTTCGAGGATCATCTGCCCGGTCTCGCCCACGGTGGTATGCCGTCCGATGTCGCGCACCCAATCGTTGATCAGTCGCGCCGTGACCGTCCCTCCCAGCGGCAGCCGTTGCTCCAACGCCACCTGGGACACCGCATCCATCGCGTGGTCGAAGTCGCGAATCTGGCCGTAGTTGGCATACTGCGACGAAATGCTGCCCGAGAAACGCGGGGTCCACAGGTGACGCTCCAAGGTCAACGCGAGGGCTTGCAGGTAGAGGTCTTCCTTGGCCGTCTGATAGTCGCGGGCGCGCTTCTGGGCGTAGGCCAGGCAATCCGCCAGCGTGAAAACCCGCCTTTCCGCCGCCGGCTGCGTGGTGACCGCGGACGCCGAAGATGCTGATTCCGCAGTTGGATGAAACGCCTCGGGCACCGCCGAGTCCACCGGATGGGGAACGAAATCGTACATGCCACCGCGATCCCCGATGGCCCCGGTCTCCTTGCCCAGGTCGGCCGAGTGCGTCTCGCCCAGCGCCGCCGCCTGGCGGGTTTCGATTAACTCATGGACCTGGCGATCGGCGTCATCGATGTACCACGAGCATCCCGCAACGACGGTCAGCGCTGCGCAACTGACCCAACCGTGCCACGACCGCGCTGGAGCGAAGTGGTGGCGAGTGCGCGTCACTAAGGTGGACCTCCACGTAGGTTCCATGTGCGACCTAAAATCCCGCTTGACGGTTTGATTGTCAAGCAAGAGAGTTATAATCGCTATTATGAGTGACAACTTCTCACACAACGTCAAGCAGGCCGCCCAGTGGCTTCGCGAAGCCCAACGCGTCGCGGCAATGACCGGCGCGGGCATCTCGGCGGAGAGCGGCATCGCCACATTCCGCGGGACCGGTGGACTCTGGGAGGGCCACCGAGCCGAGGAGGTCGCTACCCCCGAAGCGTTCCGAGCCAACCCCGAGATGGTCTGGCGCTTTTACAGCGCCCGACGCACCCAGTTGCTCGAATGCCGCCCCAATCCCGCCCACGAGGCCCTCGCAGAGGTCGAACACTGTTGTGAGAACTTCTGCCTGATCACGCAGAACGTGGACAATCTGCACCGATTGGCTGGCAGCCAAAATATCATCGAGCTTCATGGCAACATCTGGATTGACCGCTGCTGGGATTGCGCCCACGAAGAGCCCGTCGACGGCGTCAGCGAAGAGCCGGTCCCGCGCTGCCGTAAATGTGGTGGGATGATGCGGCCGGGGGTGGTATGGTTCGGCGAGATGCTGCCTCCCGGGGCGATCGAGCGGGCCCAGTCCGCCGCGGCCCAGTGCGACGTCATGCTGGTCATCGGCACGAGCAGCCTGGTCCAGCCGGCGGCGTCGCTCTCCGGGTTCGCCCAGCAGAACGGAGCCAAGGTCGTCGAGATCAACCCCGAAGCTACCGCGCTGACCCACTCGGCTGACCTGGTCATCGCCGAGAAAGCCGGCACCGCCATGCCCGCGATCGTCGAGGCGCTGCAAACCGAACCGCGACCGTAAGGGAGTGGAACCGAACCGCGACCGTAAGGGAGCGGAACCAAGACGCGACCGTGACAGGCTGTCGATTTAATCTGTAGCGTCGCCCCTTGTGGGCGGCGCAGCCTCGTTTCTCGTCACCCACAAGGGGTGACGCTACACTGAGGATCACCATGGACGATTGAGCCGACAGCCTCGTAAGAGAGCATGGCCGATACGTCCCGGCGCACCGGGATGAAGGGGCGGACAGAATCGATTGACAATTGTGGATTGACGATTGACTTGGGACTATGCACCTTGAGCTTCGGACTTTGGACTCACTTCTTGAGATCACCGACCAGCTCGTTCGCGACTTGCGAGGTCTACGTTTCGGGCCGCCGGTGACGTACGTTTACAACCCGCTGACGTATGCCCAGGCACCCTACCGGCGATACCTCGAACGGTCCGGACGCGGTAAGGGGAGAGTCATTCTGCTGGGCATGAATCCCGGCCCCTGGGGCATGGCGCAAACCGGGGTCCCGTGTGGGGAAGTGGGCGCGGTCCGCGATTGGCTATGTATCGACGAGCCGGTGGGCAAGCCCGCCGCCGAGCACCCCAAACGGCCGGTGCTGGGCTTGGCGTGTTCGCGCAGCGAGGTCAGCGGGGCGCGCATCTGGTCCTGGGCCCGCCAGCACTTCCACACCCCGCAACGTTTCTTCCGGCGTTTCTTCGTAGCCAACTACTGCCCGCTGACGTTTCTGGAAGCGAGCGGGCGGAACCGCACACCCGACAAGCTGCCCGCCGCCGAACGCCAACCGCTCTTCGAGGCGTGCGACCGCGCCTTGCGGCGCACCGTCGAGGTTCTCCAGCCGGCTTACGTCATCGGCGTTGGCGTCTTCGCCGAGCGGCGCACACGGGAGGCCCTCGACGGCCTCGACGTCGCCATCAGCCGCATTTTGCACCCCAGCCCGGCCAACCCCGCTGCCAACCAAGGTTGGTCCGCAAAAGCCACCGCGGAACTGGCCGCCTGCGGAATCCGACTCGATGGCTCCGGGTAGTCACCTCCCGCGAATGCCGTTTTCGGTCAGCGTTTCGTCGTTTATGCAGCCCCCGGCGCGTCGGGACTACAAAGCCGCGTAACCGGCAGCGCCACCGACTACTCCCCCCAACGAACAACTGTGACGTGGGCGACGGCCTCGGCTTCCCGCGGAACGGTCTTTGCCGGAATGAGCGCGTCGAACGGTTTGCTTCCCAACGGGGGAACATCGAGTACGTTAACCATCGGATTGGCGGCGATCAACTTGCCGGTTTTGTCTCGGAGCTCGGCTACCAGAACGACGGACAGGGCCGAACGCGGGTCTTGATTGACCAACGTGCCGTTGACCAACACACCGTGTATCGGGCTTGCGTTTTTCGTCACTTCCCAGGTCACCTGCTGGACCATCAGGTTGGCGGTATCACGGTACTCCTCCTCCCGGAATGAGGACGAACCCCTCCACCTAACGGCGTAAACGACGGCGATGCAGACGACCAGCAGCGCCGACCACCAGAGTTTTTTGTGATGCTTCATCAATAATACGGGTTCGACGGGCTCGGCGTCGTCATTATGCTCATGTAAGGCGGACAGTCATACGGGAACACCCGGACGAACTCCGCGTGCCCGTCTAGAAACGCCGCGTTCGCCCACAGGTGATTTCGATCCCGGCGGTGCCACTGGGCGCGCGGATTCATCGCGATCGCTCCTGCCATCGTGCGATGGATGGGGATATCGCCGATCACCACCTTCTTACTCGGCTGCGGGTAGAAGGTCATCTGCACCGGCTTGCCGAGGGGCAGCCATTCCTGCTGAAACTGTTCGTAGGAGAACTCCGGCCCAACCAGTTTGGCCAACCCCATGGGCATAAGCACACCTGCCATACGGTTGTAACCCGAGGCGTAGAAGTAGCTGCTCCCGTAAGTCTTATATGCCGAAGAGGAGGCCTCCTCGGGTTCGTTCGGAATCCACCATATCGGCTCACCCTTGTCAGCCGGACATCTGAAACCTTCGTAGACATTGCCAAGGCACGGATTCAGTGGTCGCTCCTCGGCCTCGAGGGACCCGCCGAACATTCTTGCCGGCAGCCAGGGGTCGTCTTCCTCGACACCACCGGTTTCGCCGCCCAGTTCATGCCCCGCCGCCACCGGAACGTAGTCTCTGTTCTCGCCGGCATAGCTGAAAACGCCAACCACGATCTGCCGGAGGTTGATCTGGCAAACGACAAGCCTGCTTTGCTCTCTGGCTCCGCGCATGGACGGCAATAGAATGGCCAGCAGCAGGGCGATGATTGAGATCGTCACCATCAACTCAACCAGAGTGAACCCTGTTTGTCGTGGCGCTCTCTCGTTGGTCATTACATAGGATTGCTTGCCGCGACGGTCTATCCCGTGAACCGCTCCTGGAACACGGCGAAATCGCTAAGATCAACATCGCCGTCCTCGTCAGAATCAAATACGCAGAGGCATTGTAGCTCTTCGGGGCTTCCTCCCGGACCGACCAGGCACTCCTCGAACACGGTGTAGTCAACCAGATCCACCTTGCCGTCGCCATTGTCGTCGCCTTGCCTGGGGATAGCTTGGGTTGTGTAGGCAATCGTCGTGTTTCCGACACCGCTGTCGGTGGTAATCGGCATCCCTGCTTCGGCATAAACGGGATGAATCTTCTTCCTCTGCGCGAACAGCAAATAGGTTGCCTCTTCCGGCAAACGTGGAGCGATTTCGGTGAGCACATAGCTTTCAAAGTCGGCACTGGTGCCCCCGAAGAAACCGGTGGGGTCGTCGAGTTCCACTGCGGCCATCCCATTGGACGTCAACTCCGTCACGGGAATGAGATATCCCTGCTGTAACCCATTATCGTACGTGGAGTCGATATCAGTTGGATCGGGGTTTAACGGATCGGGGTCATCAACACCGGCGGCGAGGTAGAAGTCGATCTCGTAACTTATCGACCAGTCGCTCGACGCCGACGCCGACCACGTTCCACTATTCGGCAGACCGTCGACCTGGTACATCCCGTTTGTGGTGGCCGGACTGCCCAGCGTCACCAGGAGTTGATTCATCCGTGCTATGGGGCTGGCTTGCCCGATGTACAACTGGTCGGTAATCTCAATACTCCACGAACCGGGGGCGGCACACGAAAACTCCATCGTTATCGCCGGGTTTCCGGAAAGGGACGGACACATGGTGTACCCCGAACCGTTGGTGCCCATGACGTCGGGAAAGTTGTGACTGACCGCCCCGAGGGGGTTCCACCCGGGGTTTTCCTCCACGTCATCGTGCGTGAAGATCAGCCAATCGCATCCACTCGGCAGGCCCGGTCTCACGTCGACCGCTGACGGCAATTCTTCTGTGGCGTCGTCGTCGTCCCACGTCAGCAAGTCGAAGTCCACCGTCACATCACCAAGGGCGCCGGGCGTAAAAGCCAGTATGGCAAGCACTACAAGATTTCGACACATTATCTAACACCTCCATTTCGTCGACATGGCTGGGGCACCACACTGAACCCGCCCGGTTCAGAGAAACCAACCCACCCGCCCGATTCAGGGGCGTCGGCGGACGCCCCCAAATCGGGCACGGGTTCCACTTGCCCCTCCAGACAAGCAACTCATTCAAGTCTCTAGCGCCGGCGCTTCATGGCGAACATACCGCCAAAGATCAGCAGGAGCGCCGTGGTCGGTTCCGGCACCATGCCGAAGGCGTCAAAGAAGGTCCCGGATCCCTGTCCATCAGCTTCCCGCAGCACTTTGATGTACTGGACATCCTCCAGCCCGTTCAGATTAAACCAGAAGTTCTCGAACATCTTGGGGGTGCCGGAACCTATGGTGCCGAGCTGGGTAAAAGCCGTCCCGTCGGAACTGGCCCAGACGGAACCGGACGCAGAAGGCCCGCGGAACCCGCGAAGCATCACCTCGTCGCCGGGGCCGTCGTCGAACGGTTCTGCAAAGTAAAGCGTATAACAGGCCCCCGCATCCTCGCCGCGATACCCGGCCTGATAGTCCGGGTTTCCGGCATCCCAATAGTCGTTACCATCCGGGTCCGCATCGGGAGGACCGAGTACCCACCAATCGGTTTCCAAAGTCATCAGCTCCCCCGGCGGACCGAAATTCTGAATGTTGCCGGTCCAGGGCTCGACGACGTCGTCGGCCCAGTAGTACGTGTCGCCGCGCCACTCGGCCCACTCGGCCTCGGCCTGTGCCGCCAAGCCGACCAATAAACCAATCGCCAATACTATCCCTGCTTTCTTCATCACCACGCTCCTTTCAGATTTGAAAGTTCCCTAGAAATCCATTTCGAACCCACTCTCAAACCCTCCGCAACGTCAACAACCCGCTAAGCGTAACTTGACCGCACCAACAACGGGCTACGAGCCCATCGCCCGTTGCAGCGCCGCATAATCTTCCAAATCCACGTCGTTATCACGGTCGAAGTCGAAGGCGCAGCAGTTGTCCTCGCAAGGCCCGTCGTCCGGGCCGGTCATACAATCGTCCCAGTGCGCGAAGTCTTCGAGGTCCACGTCTCCGTCCTCCTCGAAATCACCCCAAATGACGAAGTACGTCACCTCCAGGTACGGCCACAAGGTGTCATCGCCGTAATCACTGCTGTGGAACTTGGCCGGGCCCCAGGCCAAGTCGACGCCCGGGTCTTCCTCAAACTCATCGGCGTCTTTGATGAGCAGACCCTCGTTCGGATAGTCTTCGTTCACCCATTCCAGCACCAACTTAGTCACGTCCCAGGTCATCCAAGTTGGGTCGTTCCAGTATGGTGGATCTCCGATGTCCGGGACCTCCACGGATGCGTACCCGTTCGTATCGAAGTCGCCGCCGCCCGGACGGTACGCCGGGATGCCGGCGTGATAGTTCTCCCAGTACAACGGGTCTGGTGTATGGTTCATGTCGCGGGACTGCCAGGTGGACCCCAGTTCGTCCCATGACGAGGTGACGCGATGCACGGCGTACTCCCGGCCCATCGGATTGTCCCAGCCGTATTCAAAGTAATACAGTCCCAGGATCACGTGATGGATGTGACTGTCGTCGACCGGGAGGTCGGAAACGTCGAACAAGAGAAGCGATCGGGAGTTCTTGATATCTCTCGGTGGAGGGAAGAACAACAGGGCCGCGGTTCGCACGCGTAGTTCCGCGTCGGTCCCGTTGTTGTGGTCGTAGGCACCCCGGCACGAATTGAGCCAATTATCCGTCTCCGGATCCAACGTCACGGTGGCAGCTTCCAGCCGGGTAGAAAAGGCCAACGCGGTCACGATCACGATAGTTTTTCCGCACCTTCTGATCATTGAGCTTCATCCAAGCAGGGCACATTGCCCCAAAACGGGTCTTCCCAGGCATCTATGTCGTCGGGCACATCATGCTCGCGAATCCAACCCACGTGCGTGGCCACGTAAGCGATGGTGCACCGCTCTCGGTGCCGGAAAGCAAAGTTCTTATCTATGCACCGTTGCCAACCAACGACATGGGGAGCACTAGTTGCACCCAGCACGTCGCAGAATGCCAAAGCCTGAGCCGGAAACTGCATCTGACTCTTCTGCCGCCCACGTTTGGACCCACCCCGCTGCATCCCGAACGCGGAAGCGTTGGCACCGTAACTGGCCCAGCAATCCTTGGGCGATTGATCCAGGCACCGACCCGGGTCCCGGTCACTGGGACAGGTCAGCAGCGACCGCCCCTGGGGCTTGGGCGTCAATTTCAAAATCCCCAGAAACGCGGGGTTCTCCCACCAATTCGCGGCGCCGCTCTTATTCCGGGGGGCTTCCGCGGTCGGATACCGGTCTTCGTGCGTTTGCGCGTAGATCTCCAGTGCTCGCCCGACCTCTCGGAGCTGGCACGCACATAAGGCAGAGCGGGCGTCTTCGCGGGCGCTCTTCAACCCTGGAACCAGAATGGCCATCAACACGCCCAGAAGGCTGCCCCCCACGAGGAGTTCAACAAGAGTGAACCCCAGGCGGGACGCCCCACATCTGTTGCCCAGGGGCGCGCTTTGGATGCGAGCGAAAGCCTGGTGATTCTGTTGGTTTGCCAAACAAGAGATCATCGGCACACCTCAGGCACTGTAGACCGTGTTGCGGGAGGGTTACCAAACGCGGCGCTTTATCTACCGACCATCGAGCGCGTTGTCAATAGTGAGGATGTAAGAATATTCCGATAGTTGCCCATGCCAATCGCAAGGGCATGGAACGTACAGGCTGACCGAGCTAATCTGCGGACCTGGCACGGACGCGCTAACATTTTGACACAAAAGGACTTGCGATTCGCGATGGCGGTGTGGGCACAAACACAATCAGGGGCTAACCTGGGCTGCCCCCGAACATCAGGTAGTGCCAGAGGAGCGTCTTGAGGTTGAACATCGCGTGAAGGGCGATGGGGCCGAGCAGGGCGCCGGACCGCTCATATTGCAGCCCGAGGATGGCGCCGAAGAGCGTTAGCGCCGGGACCACGTGCATCTGATCGGCGTGGGCCAAGCCAAAGAGCACGGCAGGGACGAGCACGGCCAGCCATCGCAGGTGCGTGACGCGCAGCAGCATGGTCTGGAGCATCCCACGGAAGAAGCACTCCTCCGCCACGGGCGCGACCACGGTTGCCCCGACACAGAGCAGCAAGCGCGCGGCGGTGGGCTGCGTGGGGTCGTGCAACGCGTCGAGGACGCGATGCTCGGGAAACGTGCGCGTCGGATCGACTAACAGGAATAAGCACTTAGTGGCCTGAGCGGTCAATTCGCAAAGTGCGGCCACCGCCAATAGATAGACCAGCGCGATCCCGATCGGTCGGAGCACACCCCGGTGGCCCAGCAGGAAACCGCGAACCCCACCCCGAAAGCAATGGGCAGCCACCCCGAGGCAGCAGGCGGCGCCGATCACCTGGGCCAAAGTGTTCATGTTGAGGTCCCCGAGGTCCGTGCCGAAGCTCTCCTGGAGTGACTGGCGGACCGCTTGAAGGAAGGTCGACGCCACCAAGAAGGCGGCCATCGGCAGCAATGCCAGTAGTACGGTGATGCGGTTGCGGCGGACCTTTGCACCGCTGAAGGGATCGACCCCGTGGCGTCGCCAGTGGAGCACCGCGGCCGCGAGTGCTATCAGCAGGCCGACCCCGAGCAAGATAGCCGCGGCCCGGTCGAGCGCCACAGGCGCCAGAGCGAGCAAGCCGGGGTTGAACGAACAGGCAGACACGACTGGACTAACTCCACCCTAGAGTGCGGGTATCCTACCACCAGCGCCCCTGCCGGAGCAAAGCGGTTTGTCCGGCAGCTTGTTCCCTGGCGATCCTGCTTTTTCGCGCTGCGTGTGGCAACGCCTGCGGGTGTGTCGGCATCGGGCGGTTGTGCTATACTATATACGGGTGTCGGAGCATTTGCAGGGGGTACAGGTGTGCCGGTTGGGGTATGGGGATGGGATGACGCTACGCGAGCTCCAACAACTGATCGAGACGATGTACAGCGCCAAGGATCGCGCGCGGGGCAGCGCCGCAACCTTCCTCTGGCTCAGTGAGGAGATCGGTGAGTTGGCCGCTGCGCTGCGCGAAGGCACGGAACGAGAGAAGGGCGACGAATTCGCCGACGTGCTCGCTTGGTTGGCCACGCTGGCCAATGTTGAAGGCATCGATCTGGACAAGGTCGTCCAGGAGAAGTACGGCAGCGGTTGCCCCGGTTGCGGCGAAATGGTCTGCACCTGCGAGGCGAAGCCCTAGCCCACGAGGGGGGATGATCGCCACCCGGTAGCGAGCCGTGGGCCAACGGATTCACAACGTGGCCAAACTGCACGTGACACTCCTTGACGGGCGAACGCTGGAATACGTGTGCACGGACGTGCCCGCGGTGATCGGCAGAGATCCGAGTTGCGAAGTTACCGTGGATGAGCCCAGCGCCTCGCGGCGTCACGCACTCATCAGGCCCAGCGCCGGCGGGTATGTCGTCGAGGACCTGGGCAGCAAGAACGGTACGCTGGTCAACGACGTTACCACGTCCTTGGCGGGTCTGCAGGACAGCGACGTTATCATGGTGGGCGCGGTGCGTCTGGTGTTCTCCAGCCACGAGCCGACGGTCTCGACGACCTCGGTGGTGCTGGTCGACGAAGAACCGCGGCGCGACACCGCCAGCTACAGCGCCCACCGCGAGGAGATCTCCCTGCCGCAGCGTCGTCTGGAGATGCTGTACGACATCAGCGGGCGACTGACGTCACTACGCGACAGCGAGGCGCTGCTCAAAGACGCATTGGACATCTGCTTTGATACGCTGCGTTTCGAGCGCGGGGCCATCGCGATCCGCAAGCCGGACCAGCGCACCGTGGATTGGCCGGTCGTCCGCAACCTGCGCGGCGCGGACGGCGAACTGACCGTCAGCCGTACGATTCTGCACCGGGCTTTGGAACGTGGCGAGCGGGCCATCGTCAACGAAGGCGACAACAGCGCGATCGATCCCACCGTAAGCATGGTGCAACACGGGATCCGCTCGGCCATGTGCGTACCGCTGGTGCACTACGACGAGATCCTGGGGGTCATCTACGGTGATCGCGTCTCCACCGGGACGGTCTACTCCGACGAAGACGTGGAGTTCCTCGCCGGATTAGCCCGGCAAGTTTCCGTCGGACTGGTCAACAGCCGTTTAATGGAAGAGCAGAAGCTCAAGGTTCGGCTGGAGAACGAGATCGCTCTGGCCCATGATATCCAATGCGCGCTGTTTCCCGCGGTGCTGCCGGACCACGACCGTTTCAAGGTTGCTGCTCTTAACGAGCCGGGGCGACACGTTAGCGGCGACTACTACGACGTAATCGAGTTGGCGGACGGCCGACTGGGAGTACTCGTCGCCGACGTGACCGGGGAGGGGGTGGCCGCGTCACTGCTGATGGCCAACTTGCAGGCGGCGGTACGCGTTACTCTGAGCGATTCCGGCGACCCCGGCGACATGCTGACGCGCTGGAACCGCCTGGTCTACGGCAACACCGATGCGTCCAAGTTCATCACCTGTTTGGTGGCGATCCTGCAACCTGAGACCCGTATCATCCGCATGGCGTCGGCCGGACATCATCTGCCGTACCTCCTTACCCTCGATCCGCCCGCTTGCCGTACGCTGGAGTTCGAGCCGGGGTTTCCCCTGGGTGTCGTGCCCGATGCCGAGTACGCCACGGCCACAATCGACCTGGGGCCGGCACCGTGCACCCTATTCTGCTGCACTGACGGCGTGTTTGAGGCTATGAATTCCGCCAAGCAGGAATTCGGCGTCGGGCGTATGCAAGAGGTATTCGCCGGGCGCGGCTCGAGCGACCCGCAAGAACTCATTGATGACATGCGGCAAGCCATCAAGGATTTCGCCGGCCACGCCCCGCAAAGCGACGACATCACCATACTGGCGCTCTACCTGGCCTAGGAAGACCGAGCGACTGTGCGCTAACCGCGCCGACCGTGATTCGGCATTTGCCGACTGAGGTGGGAACTCCCGCAGTGCGCTTGCCGGCTTAACCGCACAGCGCAAAGTCGCGGGCTTTTGTGTAGCGGTCGGCGTCCCCGCCGGCCGAACGGCCTGCGAGACACAGGCCGCTACAAAGCGGCGGCTACCTCGCGCTATAGAGTTTGTCGATTTAATCTGTAGCGTCGCCCCTTGTGGGCGGCGCACCTGCGTTTTGCGCCACCCACAAGGGGTGACGCTACATCTGAGGCCGTCGCGAATGACTAAATCGACAGCCCCTACACTGTTAAGCGCGATACATCGGCTGCGCCTTCATGTAGGTCAGCGAACGCCACAACCATTCGCAAGGTCCAAAGCGGAAATAGCGCAGCCAAAGCGGCGAGATCACCAGCAGAAAGACCCAGACGGTCAAGACAACACCGATTTGCCCCAACCGTTCCATCTTGCCGAAGAGACCGAAACCGTGGCCGTAGAAAATGGTCGTGCAAATAATGGTTTGTAGCAGGTAGTTGGTCAAGGCCATCTGTCCAACGGCTGCCAACGGGCACGTGCGCTCCTGCGTCTTGCCGCGCTTGCACAGCAGCATGACGAGACCTACCCAGCCCATGGCGACGAGGATGCTGCCCCAGTAGTTGAATTGACCGCCTAGAAACATGGAGTACTGCACGTCCCAATCGGCGGTGCTGTTGCGATGTACACCGTAGAGAATGATGGGGACACCGAGGAAAACCCCGGCGGCAATCATGGCCAGGTAAGTCGCGGTGGAACGCTTGGCACTGAATACTTGCAGTTTGAACAAGGCCATGCCGACCAGCATGAGCCCGGCGGTCCGCCATCCATAGGCGGTTATGAACACGAACGTTTGCAAAAAGACGGCGGTCGTCATCCGATAGGGCAACTGCCCGAACCAACTGCCGCGATATACCGTCAGCTCGTCGGCGACGGCCTGCTTCTGGGGTGCCCAGAACGTCAGCAGATTCTCCACCGCCTCCGGCGGCCAGTGCGGCATCGACCAAGCGAAGAAGACTGAGACCGCCGACGCGAACGCGATGGCAAGCAGACCGATAACGAGCAGCGTCGTCGGACGCCGGCGCCGCAACAGGTACACGACGAAGCCGCACATCGCGTAGGCGTACAGGATGTCGCCGAACCAGAGCAGATACGCGTGAAGCAAGCCGAAAACCAGCAGCAAGCCCATACGCCGGTAATGAACCCCGGCTGCGGGTCGCCCGGCGGCCTCACGCCGTGAGCTCATCAGGAGAATCCCGGCTCCGAACAGCATGCTAAAGATCGCCATGAACTTCTGGTCGGCAAGCACGTGACTGAGCAGCCAGACCGCGTAGTTCACCCCGGTGAGGTCACCGTAGGCGGTGGGATTCATATAGGCCGCCCCGATCATCGAGAACGACTGAATGTTCATCACCAGGATGGCGAGCACGGCCACGCCGCGGAGCACGTCGATGGACACGATGCGTTCCGCCCGCGTAACCGGCCCGGTGCTGATCTGTGCGGGTGGTGATGTATCCAATGCCGGCCCTCGATCAATCCGGAGACGTAACGTCTGGAACCACGGGAGGCTCGAAACGTGACAGTTCAGCCGTGTGCAATGGCCACAGATCGCCCACGAACGGCGAACAACCGAGACGGCGAGAAGTGAAGCCACGGATGAACGCGGATGGGCACGGATCAAATCCGGATCATGACTCAACGGCGGTCCCGAGCCCCAATCCAAGCGATTCGTTGATGACGCCCCTTGAAAGCGAATCCGCGATCATCCGCGTTGATCCGCGGCCCAATTCTGTCTTGAGGCGTGGCGCACCAACAAACACGGCAATCTTGCCCTGTGTATTGCAAACGGCTGAAGAGTAGCCTCGAAGCATACACGACATCGAGCACGCTTCACAACATGTGCACCGGGGGGTTACTCTTCGATCTGCACGCTGGTCAGACCCATCGCGACGTCGTCGGTGAACTCGAACACCTTCTCCAGCCCGGTGACGAGAAACACGCCCCAGACGTGGGTGTTGACGCCGCAGATTCTGAGCTTGCGACTGTTGTTCACACACACCGTCTTGCGGAGTTTCAACAGCCGCGCGATGTTGGACGAGTTCAGGTAGTTGACTTGCGCGAAGTTGAGAACGACGTCGAGGTTCGGATTGGCGGCGACTTGATCGGCAAGTGAGGCCATATCATCCGAGAACGCCGGATCGTCCTGGAAATCCGCCAGCAGGATGTTTTCCGACCAATTCTGAACCGTCATTCGCAGCGCTCCACTAAACAAACGTACCTTAACATCACACTCCTACCGTGTCAAACCGCGCCCAGGGAGGGCGTGCGATTGGGCTGGGCGTTAATGGTACAGCGCAAAGTCGCGGGCTTTTGTGTAGCGGCCGGCGTCCCCGCCGGCCGAACGGCCTGCGCCCCGCCCGCCGCTACGTTGCGGGGGACGGTTGGGATGGTGCGTAG
>JAUWNF010000036.1 GCA_030612785.1 Phycisphaerales bacterium | reverse complement strand
GGTTTCGTAGCCGAGACTTCGGGTGGCACGGTCAAGGATCGGTCCGACCGAAGGGAGGATCAAGCCAGAGTCCGTGGCGAAGCGCTTGGGCTTTTCGCCACGGTCAAGCTCCACCGCCTTCGGCGGCTGCGCTTGACCGTGCCACCCCGGCGCGCGGAACTCGACAGCAGAGGTGGAAAACAATGCCGGCAGGCGAACAGAACGTGTGGCGGATAGAAGTCACCCCCCGATCGGGGTCACTTGACGCGCGCGGCCGGGAAGTGCTCGGGGACCTCCACCGCTCGGGCTTTGAACACGTCAGCGCGGTGCGCTCCTGCCGGCTCTACCTTCTCCAGGGGAAACTCGACCGGGACACGGTCGAACAGGTTGCCCGCGCGTTGCTGTGCGATCCATTGTCCGAGACCTGCGTCTGCACGCCCGATACTCCGGACTTGGGGGACACAAGAGCGGACGTTTCCTCGACCGCGGCGATCGAAGTCCACTATCGTCCGGGCGTCATGGACCCGGTGGCGCTCAGCGCTGCCCGCGCGCTCAACGAGCAGCTTGCCGCTATGGGCCGGGATGAACAAATGCACGTAGACGCCGTGCGGACCGCGTGGCGCTACACCATCGATGGGGCACGCTCGTCCGCGGAGTTGGAGCGGATCGCGCGTGGCGTGCTGGCCAACGATTGTATCGAGACGGTTTACATTCGCGGGTTCGAGCGTTGCGACCGTCGACCGACGGCCGTGCCCGAAGCGCCCCGCCGCCCGTTTGAGCTGCGCACGGTGGCGCTGCGCGACCTCGAGGGGGCGGCACTCGAAAACCTGTCGCGCACGGCGCACCTGTTTCTCTCGCGCCGGGAAATGGAGGCGATCCGCGACCACTTCCACAGCCTGAACCGCGATCCGACCGACCTGGAACTGGAGACCCTGGCTCAGACCTGGTCGGAACACTGCGTACACAAGACCCTCACCAGCGAGGTCATTTATCGCGGCGACGACTTCGGACGGGAAGGAACGGTCGAGGTGCGCTTCGACAACCTGCTCAAGTCCACCATCGTCCAGGCCACACGCGAACTGAATCGCGCCTGGTGCCTGTCGGTATTCGAGGACAACGCCGGGGTCATCGCGTTCGATGACGAATACGGCATCGCCTTCAAGGTCGAGACCCACAACCACCCGTCGGCCATCGAGCCTTACGGTGGGGCGGCTACGGGGATCGGCGGTTGCATCCGCGACATCTTAGGCTGCGGGTTGGGGGCCAAGCCGATCGCCTCCACTGACGTTTTCTGCGTCGCCTCCCCGGAATACGACAGCGAACGGTTGCCTCGCGGGGTCCTGCATCCGGCCCGGGTGCTCAAAGGCATCGTTGCCGGGGTCCGCGACTACGGCAACCGCATGGGAATTCCCACGGTCAACGGGGCGGTATACTTCGACGAGCGCTATCTGGCCAACCCGCTGGTCTTCTGCGGCAGCATCGGGTTGATCCCGCGCGAGCGCATCCGCAAGGAACCTCGACCCGGCGACCGGATCGTGCTGCTGGGGGGGCGCACGGGGCGCGACGGCATCCACGGTGCCACGTTCTCGTCAGCGGAACTCACCGAAGACCACGCCGACGAGTTCTCCCACGCCGTGCAGATCGGCAACGCTATCGAGGAGAAAAAAGTACTCGACGCCCTGCTGTTGGCGCGGGACCACGAATCGGGATGCCTCTACAGTGCCATCACCGACTGCGGGGCGGGCGGCCTGAGCAGCGCCGTCGGCGAAATGGGGGCCAAGCTCGGCGCGACTGTGGACCTGGACAAGGTGCCGCTGAAATACGCCGGGCTGCGCTACGACGAGATTTGGATTTCCGAGGCCCAGGAACGCATGGTGCTGGCGGTGCCGCCTGAGCAGCTTGATACCCTGTTGGGCATCTGCGCCGCAGAGGACGTCGAGGCCTCGGTGATCGGCAGCTTCGCGAGTGACGGGCGATTGGTGGTTCGTTACGAGGGCGAGGTGGTCGGCGATCTGGACATGACGTTCCTACATGAGGGATTGCCCAAGACCACCCGCAAAGCCACCTGGACCGCAGGTGCAACCCATCAGAGCCCCAAGCGCCAGCGCGGGGTCGCGGGACCCGTCGCTCGCGCTCCGGGATCGGACCATGCTTCAGGCGCCCACACCAGCATGGCAAGCGAGTTGCTCGAATGTTTGCGCAACTACAACGTCGCCTCCAAGGAATGGATCATTCGGCAGTACGACCACGAGGTCCAGGGCGGCAGCGTGCTCAAGCCATTGTGCGGCCCCGGTGACGGTCCCGGCGACGCCGCGGTGCTCCGCCCGCGACTCGACAGTCAGCGCGGAGTGGCCATCGCGTGCGGGCTGTGTCCCCACGTCGCCGACCGGGACCCGTACTGGATGGCGCTGCGAGCGGTGGATGAGGCCCTGCGCAACGTCATCTGCATCGGGGCGGACCCGAGCCGGGTGGCTATCCTGGACAACTTCTGCTGGGGTGGATGCGATACGCCCGAGGCGATGGGCGCGTTAGTTCGTGCGTGCCGGGGAGCGTACGACGCCGCCGTGGCCTATGGGTTGCCGTACATCTCCGGGAAGGATTCGCTCAACAACCAGTTTTCGCAGGACCCGGCTCAGGCCGAGCTTCTCGGACTGCCGGAGAAGATCGCCGTTCCCGACACACTGCTGATCAGCGCGATCGGCATCCTCGAGGACGTGCGCCGTTGTGTCACCATGGACCTCAAGCGGGTGGGCAATCCGCTTGCGCTGGTGGCCTGTCCGGCGGATCGAAGGGGACTGAAGCGCGCCGCCGACGCCCACCTGCGTGTGTCCCAAGAGATTCGTGGCGGCGATATTCCGTCCGCCCACGACCTGAGCGACGGCGGATTGGCCGTTGCGGTGGCGGAGATGT
Organism: Phycisphaerales bacterium; assembly: GCA_030612785.1. Lineage (GTDB taxonomy): Bacteria > Planctomycetota > Phycisphaerae > UBA1845 > UBA1845 > JAAEQG01. The sequence continues at coordinate 10,247 of JAUWNF010000036.1, read as the reverse complement.
GCATCGCTTCAGGGCTCGGTGCCCGCATCGACCTCGAAGATGCGCCCGGCGATGGTCCGGCGGCCAAGCTGTTCGACGAATACCCCACCGGTTACGTGCTGGAGTGCGCGTCCGACGAGCAGATTCGCCGCGTCGGCGGGGTGCGCATCGGCGAGGTCACCGAGGAGCCGAAACTGATCATCGCCTCCGGCCGGGGCGCACCCTCCCGTTCAGGAGTGGGAGATGGAGACAGGACGCTCGTCGACCTCGACGTGGCCACGCTGGCCGGCGCCTGGCGCGAGCCGCTCACCCGCGCGATGGGAGGAGAGGCGTAACCATGGCCGTCCGCGTCTTGATCGTGCGTGCCGCCGGAACCAACTGCGACGTCGAGACCGCCCACGCATGGCGGTTGGCCGGGGCTCAAACGGAAACGCTTCACGTCAAGCGGCTTCTCGAGCAGCCGACCTTGTTGCGTTCGTTCCAGGTCCTCACCATGCCCGGCGGATTCAGTTACGGCGACGACCTCGCCGCGGGGACCATTCTCGCGAACCAGTTGCGGCACTCCGTCGGCGACGAACTGCTCCGGTTCATCGATGACGGCAAGCTCATTTTGGGCATCTGCAACGGGTTTCAGGTGCTGGTCAAGATCGGGTTGCTGCCCGATCCGCGGCGAGGTGAACGGCTGGTGACCCTGGCGTTCAACCGCTGCGGCCGCTTCGAAGCCCGCTGGGTCCGCCTGCGTACCGGATCGACCCGCTGCCGGTTTCTTCCGCCGAACGCTGTGCTGGAACTCCCGGTGGCGCACGCCGAAGGCCGCGTTTTCTGCCGCGACGATACGGTCCTGCGAAACGTCATCGACCGCGGGCACGTGTGCCTCACCTATGTCGAGAAAACTGAGCGGGTCCCGACCGCGCGGGCTCAAGCCCGCGGCTCCTTGATCCCAGGACCCGACTACGGCGTTGACCGACCCTGCGCTTACCCGGCCAATCCGAACGGTAGCGCCGCGGACATCGCCGGTCTGACCGACGCGCGCGGGCAAGTCCTCGGCCTGATGCCCCACCCCGAACGCTTCGTCGATGCCACGCAGCATCCGCTATGGACTCGTCACCGTGAGAATCGCGAGCCGGACGGTCTGCTGGTCTTCAAGTCGGCGGTCGCTTCGTTCGAAGGCTGACTACCTCCTCTTGTAGCGTCACCCCTGGTGGGTGACGTATTCAGCGTGGGTGGCATGGGTAAGCGGAGCCGCGACCAGCGGCGGAGCTTACCCGTGGGCTTCGCCGACCCGGTTGCTCCACGGGTAACGCTCGTCCCGCCCTACCATCTTTACATCTGTCAAGATCTACGGCGGGACGAGCGTTACCCATGCCACCCCAGTTGTACGCTAAACACGTACTTGTGGGTGACGCACCATCACCTCCAGCGTCGGGGACAAGCCCCGGCGCTACAGCGGTTTGCAGCGGTTCTCGGTGAGGTGTGAACCTGTGGCGTTTGACGCCACCAACCCGCTCATCTATAACGCAGCCGCGCCTCATGCTCCAAGAAACCCCGACACCAACACGAAGCCTGAGCACCGCCCGCCTTACCTCCGGTGCGCTCGCTCTCCTCATCATCACCGTTCTGGCAAGCGCCGTCGCCTTGGGGCAGTCTCAAAGCGCGACGCAGCCGGCCGGCGCACCGAACTTGGTCCCGCCGGAGCAGTACGGTCTGTGGGTCTTGTTGCCGGCGTTGTCGGCGATCGCCCTAGCGGTGATCACCCGCAAGGTGCTGCCTTCGCTGGCGGTAGGCGTGCTGGTGGCGTCATATATGCTCTTGCCGTGCCTGACGCCCGAGGCACGCTACGGTACGACGAACGTCGTCACCGGCACGGTGCGGGTGGCGCTACAGAGCTTCATCTGGAACGCTTCGCTCCAGGACACCGACCGCGTCAAGATCCTCGCGTTTACCTCCATTATCGCCGCCATGGTCGGCATTATCGGCGCCAGCGGCGGTACGCGCGCGTTGGTGGAAACCATTGCCGGGGGCGCGACCAGCCGGCGCGGCGGTCAGATGATCGCGTGGGCCGCGGGCCTGGTGGTCTTCTTCGACGACTATGCCAACACCATGATCGTCGGCCCGACCATGCAGCCCATCTTCGACCGCCTGAAGCTCTCGCGGGCCAAGCTGGCGTACATCGTCGATTCGACGGCGGCCCCCGTGGCCTCGATCGCGCTGATCGGCACGTGGCTGGGGGCCGAAATCGGCTTTATTCAAGAGGGCCTGGACGGACTGGCCCGCGCGGATCAGGTACCGGCCTTCCTGAGCGGAGTGAACGGCTGGCAGGCGTTTCTCTACAGCATTCCCCACCGCTACTACGCCATTTTCGCGATTGTGACCGTCTTTCTGATCGCCACCACCGGGCGCGACTTCGGCCCCATGCGCACGGCGGAGCGCCGGGCCCTGGCGGACGCTGAGTCCGGTCGAATCGATGCCGCCGAGACCACGCCGGTAGTGGCGGGATCGAAGTGGTGGCTGGCGGGAGTGCCGGTCCTGGCGTTGATCATGGTGACCCTGGCGGTTCTTTTCTTGACCGGGTGGTTCGGCGTTAAGTCGGGCCAAGCGCGTACCTTCGTCAACGTGTTGTCCAACGCGGACGCCTACGACTCGATCCTCTATGGGGCGATCGCTAGTGCGGTTCTCGCCCTGGGGCTCAGCCTGTTGAGCCGCGCTATCGATATCGCCACCGCGCTTCGAGCCGCGGTCAGGGGCGTGTGGCGCGTGGTTCCGGCTCTGGTGATCCTGATCCTGGCGTGGGCCTTGTCCGGTGCATCGCAAGCATTGCACCTGGGCGAGATCGTCACCGCTAATCTGCAGGCCGCCCAATTCGCCGCCGCGTGGCTGCCGCTGTGCGTCTTCCTCAGTGCCGCGCTGGTGTCCTTCGCCACCGGCACCTCCTGGGGCACGATGGGCATCTTGTGCCCGGTGGTCGTCACGGTGTCCGCGCGTCTGGCGGCCGACCTGCCCGGCGAGCGCGCCCTGGATTTGTTTTACGCTTCGGTCGGCGGCGTGCTCGCCGGGGCGATCTTCGGCGACCACTGCTCCCCGATCAGCGACACCACCGTGCTATCGTCCGTCGCCAGCGGCTGCACGTTGGAAAGCCACGTCTGGACCCAACTGCCCTACGCGCTGGCCGCCGCCGTTGTCGGCATGGTCTTCGGCGACCTGTTGTCAGGTTACTGTGGTCTGCACTGGTCGATCGGACTGATTGCGGGCATCGCCGTACTCTTCGTCGCCGTCCGCCTGCTCGGCCGACCGACCGAAGGGGACGAGGCGTCGGGTGCCCCATCGCTTTAGCGGTGGGGAAGGGCAAGCTCTGTACTTGACCCGTAAGAAACGAAGCTGGTGAGACCTTTCCTCCATGCATGAGTTGATCGCGAGCCCTCTTTGTTTCCTCAAACTGAGCGCCGCCGGCGCCACCCGGCGGGCCGGGATCGCAGGCTTGCTCATGCCACTGGTTGCCGCACGCTTGCGATGTTCGGCGGGCTTTGGTCTACCTGCCACAGAATCTCAATACAGCCGTGGAGCCTTGCGATAGTAGATCGAGTTCCCCTCGACCAGAGCCGCTACAACGGCCTTTCGCTTTGTTGTGCTGAGCTTGTTCATGACACCTATATTATACTTGACCGCTCAAGCAGCGCCAAGAAGATTTTAGGCTTTTTAGCTATAAGCATAAATTCTTGTTGACAATGCCGCGAGGCGCGTCCATAATTGAGAGAGGTTACGGAAGCGGTACGATGTGCATTCGATATGCAAGTCGAGTTCCGGGACGACGACTTAGACCGTCTAGAGACCGATCCCAGATTTACTGGTGGGCTCTCGCGGGAAGTCGTCCGCGCCTATCGCATGCGAATGCAGGCAATCAGGGATGCCGCAGACGAGCGAGACCTCTACGCGCTTGCTTCGTGGCGCTTTAAGAAACTGCGGGGCAACAGATCGCACCAGCGGTCGATTCGTCTGAACGATCAGTGGAGGCTGATCGTGGAGATTATGCATTCAAAACCCTCGAACGTCATCGTAATCGTGGCCATCGAGGACTATCATTAGGACCGATCGGAACTATGTCCAACCGTAAGCCTGCTGAGGTGTTCCCGCCCGGAGAGTTTATCAAAGAAGAACTCGACGCGCGCGGATGGGCTCAGGAAGATCTGGCAAAGATACTGGACAAGCCGCTACCCACGGTCAACCAGATCATCAATGGCAAGAGAACGATCATCGCCGACACGGCCAAGCGGCTCGCCGCCGCATTCGGAACCAGCGCTCAGTTCTGGATGAATCTTGAAACAACTTGGCAACTCGCTCAGCAACCAGAGGCGCCCGGCACAGAGCGAGTGCGTTCTCGTGCTCGCCTTTACGACATCGCGCCAATAAGAGAAATGGAGAGGCGCGGTTGGCTGAGAAAGACGACGACGTTTGAAGAGCTGGAGCGCGAGCTACAGCGATTCTTCGCTGTCGCAAGCCTAGACGATGTGCCGGGATTAGCTGCCGCCGCGCGGGCTTCGATCCAAGGCGAGTACGCGGGGATGACCGCAGCACAATGGGCATGGTGTCGTCGGGCATGCCAGGTTGCGCAGGCAGTGAACGCGGGACGCTTCGCGCGATGCAAGGTCGAAAGGGCCGTTGGCGATTTGCGGCCACTCATGAGTGAGCCCACAGAGGTGCGCCACGTTCCGAAGGTGCTGGCGAACGCCGGGATTCGGTTCGTGATTGTAGAGCATTTAAGTCACACGAAAATCGACGGCGCCGCCCTGTGGCCATCGCGCACAAAACCCGTCGTGGCGATGTCCATGCGATACGGTCGGATCGACTACTTTTGGTTCACGCTTTTGCATGAACTTGCTCACATTCTTAATCAAGACGGCCAACAAGCGGACGTGAATCTCTTTGAGATGTCTAACTCTGTAGACGAAGCGGAGAGGATCGCCAACAATCAGGCGTCCCGCTGGCTAGTCGCTCCAAATAAGCTAGAATCATTCATTCTACGCACAACGCCGCTCTACAGTACTCAGCGCATTCGCAACTTCGCGAAAAAGATGGGTGTTCACCCGGCCGTCGTTGTTGGCCAGTTGAAGTTTCGTAACGAGCTTGATTGGAACCAGTACGGTCGCCTTCAGCAGATAGATGTGCGCGCTATTATTCAAAACGCAGCCATGTGTGACGGATGGGGCCACGCTGCCCCCATTCTGGACTAGGAGAGCAGAGATGGGTCGGTTTCAGAAAACCAAGAACGAGATGCTACAGGACATCGTCGAAGATTATCGACGCAAGCACGGTGTTTCCTCCGTAAACCTCAGAGAAGTGGCTGCTTGGGCAGTACGCGAGAAGGTTTGGGAGCCCGAGCCCCGCTCGGCGGCCAAGATGCTCGCGGAAGACTTACGTGTTGCACTGCGCGAAGAGTATTTCACCGATCCCCAGGGGCGACGGGTTCGCAAGAAGCACGCTCAACGCATCTTGAAGGAAGTGGGCGATGGAAAACATGAGCAACTCGTTCTATGGCACGATATCGCGGAGGCAACCCGTCCCCAGATGCAGGCCGCCTTCCAGCAGCGCCGGCACGGCATCGTGATGGATTGTCGCCAGTTGCACCAGGACGTTTGCAGCTACAATGAGAACTACAACAAGAGCGTGCCGATTCAGATGGTTTTCGATTTCACCGAAGATATAGAGGAGTCTGACCAAGAGGGAGACGAGTATTAAGCGTCCGCGTTGCTCTTTGACCACCGTGTCTCCGCAGCCTTTTTTGCAATCTTCGATCGCCGTTCAGCCGGCAGTTTCTCTGCCCGCGCCGGGCCTCCCTTCTTCCCCCCCAGCCGCCCCAGCGCCACGGCAGCCGGATTCTTGCCCTGATCTACGGGCTGATCGGCCTCCTGCGTGGGCTCGTCCACGATGACCTTGGCGAACTGGTTCGCGTCCGCGGGACGCTTCTTATTCGGCGCCTTCTTTTTGCTTGAACGCTTAGGCACACGCTAAGTATGTCACACAGGGCGGTGAAAGTCCAGCCTCGTGGCAAGATTCTCAAACTGACCCACTAGCGCGCTTGCATACCTAACAAACTCCGAATATAATGCGCGGCGGAGGAAACCACTGGGGGATAGTCACCTGGAGTGGTCGCGATGAAGCGCGTGGACAACCCGCCGAATCCGTTCGAGTCGGCCCATCGGGAGTACCTCGAAGAGCCGCCGCCCGTCGCGGTGGAGGTCTACGAGGAGACCGCCCGTTCGATAATCGCCCGCAACGACAGCCCGGACATCCCGTTCACCTACTCGATCAACCCCTACCGCGGGTGTCAGCACGCCTGCGCCTACTGCTATGCGCGCCCCTTCCACGAGTATCTGGGTCTAGGGGCCGGTACGGACTTCGACACTAAACTGGTCGCGAAGATCAACGCCCCGGAACTGTTGCGCCGCGAGCTGCCCCGTCCGAAGTATCGCGGCGAACACCTCCACTTCTCCGGGGTCACCGACTGCTATCAGCCGCTCGAGGCGACTTACCAGCTCACCCGGCGATGCCTGGAGGTGTGCCGGGACCTGCGCATGGCGGTCGCGATCAACACGCGCAGCTTTCTCGTGGTGCGAGACACCGGGTTACTGGGCGAAATCGCGGAGCGTGCTGCGGTGTCGGTTTGCGTCAGCATCCCGTTCACCGACCCGGATATGTCACGAAGCATGGAGCCCAGCGCCCCACCACCGGCCCGGCGCTTCGAGGCCGTGCGGAGGCTGACCGAGGCGGGCATCCGGGTCGGCGTGATTGTCGCGCCCATAATCCCCGGCCTGAACGACACGCAGATACCGGAGGTCCTCGAGCGGGCGGCCGGCGCGGGAGCGCAGTCGGCCTGCTACACGCCCGTGCGACTCCCGGGCAGCGTCGAGCACGTCTTCCTCAAGCGCCTGGAGAAGGAAATGCCGTTGCGCTACGTGCGGATCAAGGACCGCATTAGCGAGATGCGGGGCGGTCGAATGGGTGAACGGCGCTTCGGCAAACGCATGAGCGGAACCGGACCGTATTGGCGAAGCATCCAAAAGCTGTTCGCCATCCACCGGGAGCGCGCCGGCCTGGCCGGCGGTATGCCTGAAGCACCCTGCCCGACTGAAACCCCGCTGCCAAACCCGACGCGGGAAACCCAGTTGAGTTTCGGCTTTGCTCGGGGATAGCAACGGCTCGGGCTCAACGGTATCCACCCCTGTCGTGCTGTTCCTATAACGGCTGGAACGAACGCGTGGGAATGCGCCCCACAGAGCGGCGGCAGATTGGGGCAAAGGTCTTAAACCGCGCCCGGAATGAAACCGATAGGATGCGCTATAGGGTGGGACGCAACCGGTCCGGGTTTTGCGAAGGGACCGGAGCGGTATGCCGTTTGCGCACTTCGCGCAAGCTAATTCCGTGGGGGATGTCTGCCCGAACGTCGGCCAAAAGCGAGCAATCCATTCGTCTCTCGAAGAGAGGAACCACCGTGAACGTGCGAACCAGACTTCAAACCGTCGGCATGATCGCAGTCCTCCTGGCATTCGTTGCGGGCCCGGTAGGCGCGGATGAGTGTGGGATCGATCAAGAGGGAACCTGCCAAGACCCTGTGGAAAGCGCCACCGCCACCGTCGGCGTCGGGGGTTCGGCAGTCGTTCTCGCTGCCGCGAATGCCTACGCCGTGGTAGCAGGGCTGAGCGAAGGGGCCGAGGCGACGCTGCAAACCAACGACGACGGCAACGCAACCCTGATGGCCACCAATGCCGATGGCGACGAAGTGCTGTCCCTGGCAGTCGAGGGGCTCGCTCCAGGTTTGGAAATCCACGTGGCCTTCGATGAGCTGGACGACAAGATCATCACCATCACCGACGGCGGCGGGTCCACTATCGCCCTGGACTTGAAGTCGATCCCGGAGGATGCCGCGGTCCAGGTGCAAGCGGATGATGAGAGCAGCCTGACGGTTTCCGTAACCGATGAGTCAGGTGAAGCGATCGGCGTGACCATCACAACGTCCGGCGCCGGCGACGACGTTACTTTTACGATCACCTACAACGATGCCACCGACGAGAGTGCTGGGCGGATCGTGCCCGGGTTCCCGGGGTTTGAAGACGAGGAATCCCTCGGCGGCAGCGTGACCATCGCCGTGGACGGGCTGACGGAAAACAGCGTGGTCCTGGTGGCTCTGACGTACAAAGACGCGGACCTCACCGGGATCGACGAGGCCGACCTGCGGCTCTACAGACTCTACGAGGGCACCTACGTGCCCCCGGGCCCCAATGATGTCGGAGTGAGCGAACCCACCGGCGAAGGTGGTGACTACGGCGTGGATACCGCCGCCAACTCCGCCTGGGCGGAAGTGTGGACGCTGGGCACTTTCGCGGTGGGTATCCCGGACGATGACCTGGTGTCGGCCACGGTCGAGGGTGACCAGCCGACCGACACGCAGGTCACCGCCGCTAGTGAATCCCAAGGGTGTGGGGCTGGGGCGGCTCCCTGCGGGGCCACCGGCATGGTGACCTGGTTCATGATGATGACGGGCTTGGTGGCCATGCGCCGGCACCGTCGCTAACGCTCTGACACCCCTCAACTGATGGATGGCACGCTCACGGTCTACACGGTCAAGCTCGGCTTCTTCGTTCGCGCGCCTCTCCCATAGCCTGGGAGGTTACTCCGGTCCGGTGCCGGTCACTATGCCCCGCTTGACCGTGCCACCCGCATTTAGCTGTAGCTGACAGCTTCACGTCACCGGATAGCGCGGCGGTCGGCCCTCGAGCACCGCGATCACGTCGTCGACCACGTCGTTCATGCGCGCCTGCCCTCGGGGTGACCGGGCTCCGGCGTGGGGGGAGAGGATCACGTTGGGGGCACTGCGCAGCGGATGATCGGGGGGGGGCGGTTCGGGGTCGAAGACGTCGATCGCCGCACCGGCCAGACGCCCGTCGTGCAGCGCCGCCGCCACCGCCGCGCCATCGAGCACCGCTCCGCGGGCCGTGTTGATCAACGTGGTGGTGGGCTTGAAGTGGGCCAAGGCCTCGGCATCAATCAGCCCCCGCGTCAGGTTGGTCAGAGTGACGTGCAGGGTCACTACGTCTGCGGCGGCGTACAGTTCCGGCTTGGACACGGATTCGGCGGGAAAGCCCAGCGGTCCCACGCCGATGATGTCGTTATAGACCACGCGAGTGCCAAACCCGGTTGACGCAATACGCCCGACGACGCGCCCGATCCGCCCCATGCCGATGATGCCGAGCGTGCACTGTCCCAGTTCCCGACCGATAGCCTCGTGCCGCGCCGCGGCGAAGTCGTCCGTGCGGACCCGCGCGTCGCCCGTGATGATCTTGCGTTCGAGTGCCAGGATCAGCCCGACGGTCAGTTCCGCCACCGCCTCGGTTGCGGCGGCGGGGGTGTGCACGACGGTGATGCCGCGCGCGGCCGCGGCCTGCACGTCGATGTTCTCCACCCCCACGCCCCCGCGCCCGACCACCTTGAGACGCGGCGCCGCCTGGAGAACACGCTTGGTTACCTGTGTATAAGTCCGGACCAGCACCGCGTCCGCGTCGTCTAGCACGGCGATAAGCTCATCCTCATTCGGCGATTCGAGGTGTACGACGTCACCCACCGTTCGCAAACGCTCGAACGCCGTATCAGCGTAGTGTTCACAGCCGACGATCTTGGGGCGTGCCGCGGTCATGGCAATGATATTCACGCCCCACGCGCTGCCCGTCAAGGACAAGGTGACACGAGGGTCACGGGCATACGACACCTGGGGCGCATCGTAGGACTATGGAGCCTCGATCCCCTGGGAGACAAGGACGGCACGCAGCCCGCGGGCGACGAGCCGAGCCCGGCTGATGCGCATCTTCTTGGCCAGTTTGTCGGAACGCTCCAGCAGGCCTCGCTCGATGCTGACGGAGATGACCTTTGCCCCTTCACCTTCCCTGGGGCGTCCGCGTTTGGCCTTTTGCCATTTCGCTCTGGCCTTTTGCGTTGGCGGTTTGAAGGAATCGGCCACGAACTCCCGATCGAATTCGGCAGTGTCGTGTCCCGGAGCGCCGGGCGCCTTTCGTGAGGTTCGTTTGGATTGAGCGTTTCTATTCATCACGTGCTTTCTTTCCGGTAGCGCCGCTTCTCCCGGTCCGTCAGCGGACGGGCGTGGATACAATAAACGGAGTCGTCTTCGTCGATCACGAACACCACTTGCAACAGGCGACGACCCCGGCCTTGGCCCCAGACGAGCCATTTGTCATCTTCCCGGTGGAGGGGATAGGGCCGGCGGG
>JAUWNF010000639.1 GCA_030612785.1 Phycisphaerales bacterium | reverse complement strand
TCCCTGCCGACCGACTCGGCACCGGTGGGAACTCCTTGGCGTCCATGGTCTGGATGCGGTGTTCCACTCGGCCTCCGTTGATTACCAGTACGCCGTTCTTGCGCTCAAGCTGGATCGAGCACGTCTCGGCCCTGGCGGTCTTGATCCGTTTGGTGAGGTCGGCGAACGAGACCACACCCGCGGGCAGATCGCCCTCGGCCGCAACCAGGGTTGAGAATGAGACCTCCAAGTCGGTCGCAGCCAGTCGAAGGAGGCCTGCGGAGGCTTCCAGATGAATGCCCTGCAAGATCGGTTTGGACGTGTGGTTGGGGACCACCCATCCGACTCGCTGCAGGGCGGTAAGCAGTTTCTTGCGGTCCAGCTCGATCGTGGACCGTGTTGTGGTTCTCGGCATAGTCTTGTTCTCCGTGATAAAAGTGTGGTGAACAGAAGGTGAGCACGATCAGGCAGCTGGTCTGGGCCGCCTGACCGTCACGGGTTCATTCGGTTCGGCGTAGAGCCATGACGAGCATGGCTGGGATCGCGGAGTATGTGAACGCCGGATGCGGGCCAGCTCTTGTTTAAGTCGCGGATCGGTACAGTACAGGTGACGGACGTCACCGGGTGCGAGGTCACGAACGGTCAACAACATGGTGATGCTCCTTCCGCCCTCGGTGCGCACACCGGGGGCGGGGTTGGCTAGGGTAGGTTCTTTGGGGGGGAGGCGATTGCCGCGGGGACACCGGGACGGTTACGGACGGTCGCTCTGGCGTGCGGCAACGACGATGAGAACCAGCAGAACGAGGACCTCCACGATGGCTGCCTCTGGAGCGATGCGGTAGATAATGGCAATCGAGAACATCACCGCAAGGAGGCCCAGGAACTTGCTCCCAGCGTTCATCGGCGGCGCCTCCGTACGAGTTTGCGGAGTTGGCGCCCGACATTGACCAGCGGCTCGATGAGCAACGCATTGACGAGAACCAGCCATTCATCGAACGAGTCAGCCGGTGGGCGGCGCCGCCTGCGGGTCTGGGGTGGTCTTCGGTTTCTGGTCATGCGTTATCCCTCCCAGGTATGACATGCGGCGGCGAATGGACACGTTGCGCAGTTGGAGGACGAGACGGGATAAAAGTGGCCCGCACGGATGGCCTCCCACACGCGGCGGACCATCGCCGTGGTCCGGACGATCTGGCGCGGACTAGGCGTCACGCAGTGGTTCTCCACGACCGGGTTCTTGGCCTTGGTGAGCACGACCCAGTCCAGGTGCAGCTCCCGAGCACCGAGTCCCTCGGCCAGCGGCTTCACCAACTCCGCGTAGAGCAGCATCTGGGGTAGAGATTCCTGCACTTTGGCTTCGCTCCACCGACTACGAGAAGTCTTGAAGTCGATGACGTGCAGCCCGCCGCTGGTCAATGTGACTAGGTCCACCCGACCCAACAGGTCGGGGGCGCCGGGAATCACCGCTGCCCGGAATTCCTCCTCGATGGCGATGATGGTACTGTCCAACTTGGACGCTTCGCTCGCCCGGAACGCGGTCAGCATCCGGCGGGCGAGATCCCGCAGGGATTCCTCGGTTTCAGCTTTGGCGTACCGGACACGCCGGGTCGCATCCGTTCGCCACGCCCGGTCGAAGGCGTCGACCAGCTCGTCGATCACCGGAGCGGGTTGCCCCTCGAAGAGGCGGCGGAAGTGAACCTCGATTGCGACGTGGATCGCTCCGCCGAACACCAGGCTGGACGACACGAACGCGGGCTGGAGCCCAACGATGTAGCTGAAGTAGTACTTGAGCGGACATCGCTGGTACGTGGAGATCGACGAGTAAGAAACGTAATCCCGGCCGGTGATGTCCAGGGCGATGGCGTTCTGATCGCCGGGCGGTGTGTCGGCATACGGCCTGGACGCTGACGCCCCTGTACGGGTTGGCCGTTTCTGATCTACGCCCGCGATCATCGGGCACCGGCCTTCCGGCCGTTGTTCGCGGTGCCCTTGAGTTCGTCGATGAGCGAGCTGGCCTCTCGCAGCGTCAGCTCCTCCAGGTCGTTCACGCGGAACCGGGTGTTGGCCAGCTTCACCGCATCGACGCCCTGACGGTCGCAGATGGCCCGGATGGCTCTGATCTGCGAGGTAGTGGCGTAGCGCACGGACTGGTTGTCGTTGCCGCCGTTGGCGGTGTTGTTTCCGGAAGCTCCGCTGGCGAACCGGCGGCCGTTCTGCTGGCTGGAGGCGTGGGGCTCGGCCTTGGCTTGATTGCCGTTCAGTTCTTCATCGACGGACCGGCGGGCGAGGTCGAAGAGGTTGCGCACCCGGCCCATCAAAGCCTGGGGATCATCGATGAGGTTGGAT
>JAUWNF010000643.1 GCA_030612785.1 Phycisphaerales bacterium | reverse complement strand
TGTGCCACAGGTCCGTCGCATTGTTCGGGCCGAGGTAGACGTGGGCGGCGCCTTCACGCCATGTATAGAAACACCACTCATGCGCGCCCATGAAGTCCTTGCGCGTCAGGACCGGGTGCTCCTTGTCCCAGATGAGCGCCTGGCTGAAGTAGAGGCCGGCCTCCTTCAGCGCCGCCGGGTAGTTGGCGCAGTTGGCATACCCGCCCCAGATGTACGCCGCCCTCCCGGGCAGCAGCACGCGGGCGATCTGCCCGAACCACGCCCGCAGCAATTGGGCGAACTGCTCATCACTCACGAAGTCGTTCACCAGCGGGCGGTCTTTGGGGCGTAGCTTCTTTGTGGTGGCCTTTGCGATCTCAGTCCGGCGGTGAAGATCGAATCCCTGATGGTGCGTGACGCCAGCTTCGCCAAACGATGACAGGCCAGCGGCGATGGCGTTGTTCGACCGCGGCTCAACGCGGACATTGTAGGGGGGATCACAGTTGCAGAGGTGGATTGGCTGCCCGTCGAGGAGCCGGTCCACATCTTCCGCGTTGCCTGCATCGCCGCACAGCAACCGGTGCTCACCCATCACCCACAGGTCGCCCCGCTGCGTGATCGCTTCGTCGGGCGGCTCGGGGACCTCGTCGGGATCGGTGAGCCCCTGCGCCACGCCGGGGTCCAGCAGCGTAGCCAACTCGTCCTGGTCGAACCCGAGCAGCGACCAGTCAACGCCGGCGTCCTGGAGTTCCGCGAGTTCGATAGGCAGCAGCTCAAGGTTCCACTCAGCCAGTTCGGCGGTCTTGTTGTCGGCCAGCCTGTAGGCCCTGACCTGCTCGGGCGTCAGGTCGCGGGCCACGTGCACGGGCACCTTCTCCAACCCAAGCTTCTGCGCCGCCTTCCAGCGCGTGTGCCCGCAGACGATGACCCCGGCCTCGTCCACGACGATCGGCTGCCGGAAGCCAAACTGTCTAATCGACTCGGCAACCGCATCGACCGCCACGTCGTTGATCCGGGGGTTGTTCTCATACGGCTTGATCTCGGCCAGCGGCCTGAGTTCGATGTCCATCGGGTAGACCTCCGTTTCGTATCCCGGGCCCGGCGCGTGGCGCGCCCCCGGGTCGCGCTATCTGTTGCCATATGCCGTTGCGGGGGAAGTTGTCCGCAGAATTGCAGGAATCCGATGCTGGCCGCGTCCGCCGGCCCGCGCCGAGACCCGCCTGGGTGCCCCCTTCGTACCTCACGGCCACGCGGCTGGACGGCAGCCAGGGCGGTACGCCGCGACGCCCGGCCACCCTCCGGCGGCCCGCTTGGCCCCAAACGCGCAGATACGCCCCCACGCGGCAACAGGCGGCCAAGGTGGTAGCCAGGTACCCCCCGGCTGCGTCAGGAGCCGCTCTGGCCGGGAAGGAACCATCCGATCGCATTGGTTCACGCTCCATCGGACTGCTCCGTGGCGCGCGTCATCAGCGCCGCCGCCGGGCGAAGTTCGGCGGCGCGGTCTGGGGGAAGGTCCTGACACCGTGCGGCGAGATCGAGGAGCCGACCGCGCCAGCTCTCCGGGGTCCAACCGTCCCGTCGAGCGGCCAGTTCCAGAACTGCGTCGGGCAAGCCGGTTGATCCGTTGCCGTTGACCCAGTGCGGGGTCGGAACAGACGGAGGCGGTGGGAGTGGCGGAGGATGAGGTTCTTCCGGGCTCGCCGAATCGGCGTCGGGCGGGAGGGTTGGGCCTGCGCCTGGTGCGCCTATGCGCCTATGGGTTCCCTTTTCTTTCCTACTTGAGAGTACCGAGTTCCGGCCTACTTTCCTCCCTTCGTTTTGGCAATCTGCATGGTGAGCTTTGAGTGCTCAATGCTCAGATCCACCCACTGGTCGATTAGATGCTTGAACCGCTTGTGGGTCGCGATCTGTTTGCGGATCTCCGTTACCCATTCTCGACGGATGTATTCCGACCGGCCCTTCATGTCACGAGTGTAGCTGATTTGCCAATAGGCCCCCGTGCCGTTTTCAGGATCCCGATGCTGGCGCGTCAGTGAGCCCGGACGCATGGGACCGATCTTGCCAAGCTCCTCCTTGATTCGAACGACCTTCTGCTCAATCTGCTGAATTCGCTTTTCTTTGTCCATTTTCTCTCCTTTCCTGTCGCCGTTGTAGCATATATATGCTATACTATGGCAGTAGGGTTGTCAAGCCCAAAGGAAGAAAAAAACCAGACAACAAGGCGTCGCGGTAGGGACTGCCCTTTCGGGCAGCCCCCCGCACAGATCCCAGCGAGCGGAATTACCGCACTGGGCTCCTGC
>JAUWNF010000732.1 GCA_030612785.1 Phycisphaerales bacterium | reverse complement strand
CAATCGTCCCTACGGGACTCCATCATCTCTTGCGACGTCGCCCCCCCCCAGCGATGAATCGCTGGGCTACTCTCGCATCGTCCCTCCGGGCCGGCGCCCGCCCCGCTACACACGTGCCGTGCTTTAGCACGCGCGGATGTCCGCGCGGTCTGAAGAACGCGGCTCACTTGGGAAACACCGGTCATGTGTTGGATGGGCAGTCGCACGCTTATTTCTTGTGACAGGTCAGGCACAAGGCGCTGCGAGCATTGCTGGTTACCAGCATGTACGGTTGGCCGGCCTGGTCGTGAGGATCATGACACGAAACACACTCGACCTTGCGGTCGGGTAAGGTCACCGTGCCCGACGCCACGACCGAGATCATCGGGCGATAGCCCTTGTCAAACTGTGGATACTCGATGCCGACCGGGTGCTCGCTGCTTTCGTGACCGCTGCTGAACATGGCGGGGTTCTGCTTGTGCGTGACCCGTTTCTCCCTCGCAGCGGCAGTCCTCTCTGATGCGATGATCCCGTCGTGGCAGCGGAGGCAAATGAGCGTTCCCTGGCCCGGCTGTGCCCTGCCACGCACTGGAGTTCCGAAGGTGCGCCTCAGGTCGGCCCTTGGATCCCAAAGGGGAGGGGTCTTCGGCGGCTCGGCGCGATCCGGCAAATGGCAGGCTGCACAGGGGTCTCCCTCGGTCCAGGCCTCGTTGCTGAAATCGTGCTTCGAGCCCTCGAAGCCGGCCCAGGCCAAGCCGCCGATGATCGTCAAGGCAAAGACCAACGACACGCAAACGATCCCGGTTCTGTTCATCGGCTTGCTCCTTGTACAAACGCGGCCCGAATCCGTCAGTTCCCACCGGCCGGCGAGTTCGAGTAGGGGAAGTTGACGTGCGTCAGACCGTGGCAAGAAAGGGTGCAACTGCCCGAGAACCTCCCCGTGTCGATGTATTCGATTCGACGCCCCTCGGGCGTGTCCGCCGGCATCACCACCGACAGGTCAAAGTTGATCAGGCTGCCGTGGTTCGTGCCGTTGCCCTGGCCCCGATAGATCCCGTGCGCGTCGTGGCAGACGCTGCACGGGGTGCGATAGTCCACCACGTGGCTGCGATGCGACGGGAAGCTGTCGTTGTTGCGTATGCTGTCCCGGCTGTGGCATTGGTAGCACAGCGCATAAGCTTCGGCGCTTTCGGTTGTATAGTCGTCCGTATCGTAGTTGCGCACAAGCCGGGGTGCGTAGATTGAACCGTGCGGACCGTTGGCACCCGTCCCGCCGGCCGAGCGGGCGTTGTCACTGCTGTGACAGTCGGTGCAGGTGATCACGCTGCCGACGCGAAGCGGAGGGATCAAGCTCACGACGTCGCTGTTTCGCCTTGGCCCGGCCACCGGATGGAACGACGGGTTCGACGTCTGGAACTCCAACCGGGTGTTCGTCTGGCTGATTTGATGGGTGGTCTGTAGCCGCGGGCGATGCGTGCCGTCGGCGTGGCACTTGAAGCAGATCTCATAGAGGAACTGCGCGTTGTCCGTTTCCCTTCCGGAGATGGTCACGCCGCTGACGTACAGGTTC
>JAUWNF010000043.1 GCA_030612785.1 Phycisphaerales bacterium | reverse complement strand
GGGGAACTGTTGCAGGGACAGCCCCATGGTCCCCCCGGGCCAGTTGGCCAGAAAGCCGAGATTCCAGTAGGCCTTGGGCAGCAGGCGTCCGCTACGTTCGCGAATGGCTTCCAGCCGCCGCGCGGTCTGGGGATCAGGTTTAAGCCGCGGGGCCAATTGCACGCGAATCTCCGGGGGTAGGGCTTCGTCCAGGGTGCCGTCCCGGATGTCGCGGATGAGGCGCTCGGCCGCCGAATCCGCGGTGCGCACCAGCTTGAGTTGCGTCGCGGGGTTGGCGGTGATCATAAAGGCCACGTCCTCGGGCAGCGCCAGCCGCATGATGGTGTAGTACCGAGCGGCTGGGTCGCTGATGTACGCCACACAAAGCGGGGCCACGTAATACCTACGCACCAGGCGCTTCTGTGTCGCCGCCATGAGCCCGGTGATCGCCCCGCAGGGCACTCCCGAGGGCGCGCGCGTCTCATCCATCGGGCTGGTCACCTGCACGATGCGGCGCAGGAAGCTGCCGGGATGGTCACTGATCGCCCGGCCACCGAAAACATTCCAGCCGCGCCGGTAATTCTTCAGAAACGTTTCCGTCACCGGCACGTACTTGGGCTCGGTTGTGGTGCCGCTGCTCATGGCGAACATGAGCACGCGCTGCCCCCGGCCGAACATCGCCGAGACCTCGCCGTGCTTCACGCGCTCGACGTACGGGACCAGGTCCTCGTAGGCGGTGATCGGTACTTGCCGCGCGAAGTCCGCGTAACTCCGAATGTGCTTGAACCCGAAATCGCGCCCGTAGGCGCTATCGACATTGCCCCGCAACTTGTCGAACAGCACGCGCTGCTGGACCTCGATCGCGGCGTGGGCATCGCGCACGAAGCGTTTGAACAGCGCCCGCGCGTGCGTCACGGCGAAGATCAACTTCAGTTTGTCGGCAAACGTTCGGTCGCCCATCCGAGGAACCGCTTCTCGAAACCATGTGTCAGACGAACGCTAAGCTATTCCAGCCGGGAGGGTTTTGTCAAAGTTCACCGGGTGGTCCTAGCCGTCGTCGCCCGGCGGTAAGTTCAGCCACCCCGCGGAGCGACCGATAATGCAGGCATGAGTCAGGGTCAGAGTATCCCGGCGGCCCTCCACCAGGCGGCCGAACGGGCCCGCCCGCAGGCTGCGCGCCCTCCGCGAGAGGTCTGCGGAGTTCCGTTGCGTCTGGTGGGCGTGCTGTACATCCCCATCGCCCTCTTGCTCCTGCCCTTTGCCGATCATCACAGCCGCGACCCGGTTTGTCTGACCTACAGTTGGGACTACCTGGTGGTGCTTGTCGTATTGGCGGTAGGAGGTCTGGCAGCGGCGTTCGCGCTGGGGTGGATGGTGCGCGGCGCCCCGCCACATCGGCGCCTGAGCTTCGCGCTCGTGCTGCTGGCCATGCCGGTGGGGACCATCCTGGTCCTGGAATTGTACCTCGGCTACCGCGAGCGCGACGCGTTCGCGGCGTACCGCGCCCGCGGGCACGTTAAATCGCCGTTCATGGGATTTGAATCCGCCCCGAATGCCCGCTGGGAGAAACGCGGGGTGGTCTACACGACGGACGCCAACCGTTTCCGCACACACGTGGGACCGCGGGTTAAGCCCGAGGATGAAACCCTGATCGCAGTGCTGGGTGGTTCGACCGCGTTCGGCTTCGGGTTGAACGACGATGAAACCTGGGTCCATTATCTCGAACAGGAATTGCGGGCACGCTGTGGTGATAAGATCACCGTGCTGAACGCGGCCATCCTGGGCCACAACAGCCTGCAACAACTCTTTCGCTACTACCTCCGTGTTCTCCCGCTCAAGCCGCGCTACGTGCTCTACTACGGGCAGGCGAACGACATCCGCGCCGTCGATCAGATGAACAGCCAGATCTGGATGCCGGAGGGGGTGCTGGAGGCTTACTCGATTCGCGACTACTTGCATAAAAAGAACCAGGGTAAGGGGTTTTACTTCGAGAACAGCGTACTGCTGAACCGCCTCAAAGATTTCGTGGAAGGGCTCACGACGGTCCGGGAGGTCGGCCGTCCGGTGCGGCCGCTGGAGATGGAGACGGTCCAGCCGCTCCGCGACCTCGCCGACCCCGAGGCGGTAGCGCGCACGTACGGACCCGGTCTGGCGATGTACCTGCGAAATCTCGACTCGCTACGTCTGTTGTGCGAGGCGAACGGGAGCAAGCTAGTGCTGGCCACCGAGATCGCGAACCGGCCCGAGTGGTCGCCGGGCTGGGGCGTCCCGTTCGATTACCTCACCCGTGAGCTTCGGGAACACTGCCGAGAAAACGGGATCCCGCTCGCGGACGTCTTTGCCGCCCTGGACGACGCGGACGACTGGGCTGAACTGTTCTTGGAGGGCGACAAGTCCCATCCGTCGCCCGCGGGCGCGCGCTTCATCGCCCGGCATCTCGCCGACGTGCTTGCACCCATGATCAAGACGGACCAGCGTGGAGCCTTGGCGGAGGGAATCCCGCGATGACCCAGATCAGCATCGTCGGCCCTCTTCCGGCCCAAGCACCGCCCGCCGCGCCGTCGCTCGCGGTCCGGAAGGTTTTCAACACCGTCTCGGTCGTGATCGCGCTGTGCGTGGCGCTGCTTTGTGCCGAGGGATTGCTCCGCCTGAAGAATCGCTCGATGACCAACTACAACATCGAGATGTGGCGGTACAGCAGGGAACTCAAGATCCCCAGCGCCAACCCGCTGCTGGGCCACGAGCATGTCACCAACAAGTCGGCGGTCTTACAGTCGATGGAAATCCGCCTGAACGAATGTGGTCTGCGCGGCGGGACGGTACCTCCCCGAACACCCGGCCGGCGCCGCATTCTCCTCCTGGGCAGTTCGATCACCCTGGGGTGGGGCGTACCGGAGGAGGAGACCCTGGCGGTTTTCCTACGCGACATGTTCAAGCGCGACGGACATGACGTGGAAGTGCTCAACGCGGGTATCGGCAACTACAACACGGCGCGCTACGTCGAACGGTTTCTGACCCGGCTGCGCAAGCTGGAACCGACCGACATCGTGGTGCACTACTTCATCAACGATGCCGAGACGCTCGAACGCGGCGGAGGCAACTTTCTGCTGCGTCACAGCCAATTGGCGGCCACGCTATGGACCTTCTGCATGCAGTACACGGCCGGAATCGGAGAGGTCGGCTTGCAGGAACACTACCACGAAGTGTACGCCCCCGACGCCCCCGGCTTTGTCGCGATGAGCAACGCGCTCCATCGGCTAAGCGAGTACGCCCAGGAGAACAGCGTCCGCGTTTATCTGGCCATGATGCCGGACGTACACAACCTGGCGGACTACAAATTCCACTATATCCACGACACTCTGGCCAAGCTTTCCACCGAACTGGGATACGTCTACGTTGACCTGTACCCTGGATTCCGCGGGTTGACCCCCGAGACGGTGTGGTCCATGGCCGGCGATCCACACCCCAACAACGCCGGACACCGGATCATGGCGGAAACGTTGTATCCTATTCTGGCAGAGCAGTGTCCCTCCGGTAACGTTTGGTAAGCGGAGACCGTCCATTCCTGTGAAATCCCAATTCGTTTCCCTGTGAAATCTCAATGCGTCGGCGTCACGCAGACATGAGGCCCGCTCTCGACTTTGGGCCGACACTTGTTTTGTTCCGGCATTTTCGCGTAGACTCCGCGTCGAGCGGGGTGAAGGGTGCGGTCGTCTTCACCCGTGCTGCCTACGGAAGCGGGAGGTCTTCAGGATGCCACCGGTCGTCGATACTGTCCACGCAGGTGATTGTGTTACGGGTCTGAAGAAGATTCCCCCCGGTAGCGTCGCCCTGGCGTTTGCCGACCCACCGTTCAATATCGGTTACGACTATGACGTTTACGATGACCGGAAGGGGTATGACAGTTATCTGGCATGGTCCAAGGAGTGGATGGAAGGCGTATGTCAGGCGTTGAAGTCATCGGGGGCCTTCTGGCTGGCCATCGGCGACGAATATGCCGCCGAACTCAAGCTGATCGCCCAGGATCACCTGGGGCTGACGTGCCGGAGCTGGGTGATCTGGTACTACACGTTCGGCGTGAACTGCGTGCGCAAGTTCAGCCGGTCGCACGCGCATCTGTTCCATTTCCTCAAAGACCCCGGGGACTTCACCTTCAACGACGAGGCTATTCGGGTGCCATCAGCGCGCCAGTTGGTTTATGCGGACAGGCGTGCCAACCCCAAAGGCCGGCTACCCGACGATACCTGGATTCTGCGTCCGCAGGACGTGCCGGACGGTTTCACGCCGGATCAGGACACGTGGTATTTCCCGCGCGTGGCCGGCACGTTCAAGGAACGGGCCGGCTTTCACGGCTGTCAGATGCCCGAGCAATTGCTCGGGCGCATCATCCGGGCGTGTTCCAATCCCGGCGAGTTGGTGCTGGATCCATTCGCCGGCAGCGGCACGACGCTGGCGGTGGCCAAGAAGCTTGGTCGGCACTGGATCGGCTTTGAGCTATCCGAGGAATACGCCGCCCAGGGTCGCAAACGCGTCGGCCAGGTTCGCAAAGGCCAGCCGCTGGATGGCGCGCCCGAACCGTTGGTGAGCGCTCCACGTACCCCGCCGGCAAAGAACGATAAGGACTCGGGTAAGCGGAGGGGACGTCCGCCGTTGTCCGCCGGGGGAGAGCATCCTGCCCAGAGCGAATTGAAGTTCGCCGAATGACGTGCACCGGCGAGCAACCAGCGGAAGTCCTCACCGGCTGGAAAACCCGAGGCTGCTTGCGCCACGCGATGTGACCGGGGGCCGACGTTGACGACGGTTGAACGGCGTTCTACAATTCGATGGACGAACACGGGCTTTGGGAACGGTGTCTCAAAGCCCGTTTTTGATGTCCGGCCTCGGCAATGCGCCGCGGCGACGAGTGCTCGCCACCGGCGGTGTCACGGGGCTGCCCCCCAGGTTCGGGTACGATGTCGGCAGAACCCAACAGAGAACCCGTTTCGCCTGCCCCCGCGAACGCTCATAAGGAATCCGGAGGAGGAGGCGTCCCTTCGCAGGGACTTCATTCCGGCCGGCGGTTGGTGCTCGCTTGGGTGATCTCCGCTTCGGCCCACGTGGCATTGTTGGTGGCCATGTTCGCGGCGCCCTGGTTGGCGAGCAAGGCCGCCAGCGAGGAGCTCACGATTGCCCAAACGGAACTGGTGGACGATGGCGAGGCGACGCGGACCACCCTGGTAGGTCCGGAGGTAGACTTCGGCAAGGCCGAGCGTCCGGAAGCGCAACAGGTGAGGTTTGCTCCCAGGAAGTTTCAAACGTCCGCCACGGTGGGCACGCCGCGACGGCGCGACCTTTCGATCATCGGCCTGGGTGCGGGTGGCGGAGATTTCGGCAAGTACGGTCTAGGGGTGGGCACGGGCGACGTGGGACCGCAGTTCTTCGGCCTCGGCGGCACCGCGCGGGGGGCGCGGCGCGTCGTCTATGTCGTGGATCGCTCGGGGTCAATGATCGGAACATTCGACGCCGTTCGCGAGGAAATGAAACGTTCCGTCCAGCAACTCCGACGCAGCATGCGGTTTCACGTGATCTTCTTTAACACCGGTCCACCACTGGAGAATCCGCCGAAGAGGTTGATCCACGCGTCGCGCGAAGAAAAAGCCGCCCTGGCGGAGTTTCTGGACACGGTCCAGCCGGAGGGCAATACTGACCCGATACCGGCCATGCGGCGGGCGTTCGCGGTCAATCCCGACGTGATCTACTTCCTCACCGATGGCGAGTTTGACCCGAAGTTGCTGAAGCGGCTGCGGAAATGGAACCACAACAAACAGGTGCGGATCTTCACCATTGCGTATGTCAGTCAGAGAGGCGGCGCGCTCTTGGAGCAGATTGCCCGTGAACACAACGGTGAGTACCGGTTCGTCTCCGAGTATGACTTATAGCCTGTCATTGGGAGTCGAGTCGGTGCCTATTGCAACTAGGCGCTTTCTTCAGGGTCGTTCGGCGGGGACGCCGGCCGCCGTGTGGTTGTGCCGCTTGTTCGTCGCCGCATGCGTCGCGTTCGTACCATCCGCCCAGGCGGACGAAATCACCACGCACGACGAGCACTACCGCAAAATCAAGATCATCGACTACGCGTACGGGCGCATTCGGTTCCGCGAGCCGGCCGGCGACCTGGCCGACGTTCCCATCCTCGAGGTGCGGGCGCTGTTGGTCGATACGGTCGGGGGTGTGGACGATTTGAACCAGGCCGAGATTTACATCGATAAAGGCCAACCTTCCCAGGCGGTCCTGCGCTACGAGCGAGCTTTACGCTCGACCAGGGGATTCTGGCGCGAACTGGTTCGGGTGCGTCTGCTTCAAGCATGTGACCAGGCTGGCTACCCTGACAAGGCGGTAACCCATTGGCTGGCTCTATTAAAGCGCGATCCGGCGCTGGCCTCCGAACTCCTGCTCACGTCCATTCCCCCGACGAGAACGCGCGCCGTGCGCCGGGCATTGTCCGACCTGGAAGCGACGCTGGCCAAGAACACCGACGAGACGACCCGCCGGTTGATGGAACTGTTGCGGTTCTCGATCTATCGCCGCCTGGGTGAGGACGTGGCGGACGAATTGGCTATGCGCATCGTGCTGAGCCCGCTGACCGGACCGATCGCGACGGTCCCGGCCTATGGGATCAAGACCGACGCGCTACGCCGGGCGTTTCAGATGAAACGCATCAAGGAGACGCTTTCCGGGCTGGAGGGGGCACTCGAGGACTGCCCGGAGACATCCCTGCCCGACCTGCTGCTTCTGAAAGGAGAGGTGCTGTACGCCACGGCCGAGGAGCGTGTGGATTACATTCGCTCGGCTTGGGTCTTCATGCGGGTACCCATCCACTTCCCGGATGATCCGCGGGCGGCGCAGGCCCTGCTTTGGGCCGCCCGGGCCCACGAGAAGCTCGACGCTCCGGAGAAGGCAGTGGAGCTGTTGCGGGAGTGCCTGGCCCTCGAGTTCGTCGCCCCCGAGATCCACGCGCAGGCCGCCGAGGCCTTGCAACGTTTGACCGAGCGCCAGGGGGTGAGTCCAAGGTCCAAGGTCCAAGGTCCAAAGTCCAAAGTCCAAAGTCGTGGGTTCTGGGTCTTGACGCTGGACCTTGGACTTTGGACTTTGGACTCTTCCTGGTTAAGGAGGTGTTGGCGTGAGACGTTTGATTCCGTTGGTTCTGGTGTTCCTGGCCGTCGGCACGGTGTTGATCGGCACTCGCGCTCTCGGCCAAACAGAGGCCGCAGGGGAGCCCGGAGGGACGACCAAGGTGTTCGATCATTTTGTAGGCGATGGGGGGCCCATCACCTGGTTTGTGCTGATCCCGCTTTCGGTGGCGACCATCGCCCTGACCATCGAGCACTGCCTGGCCATCCGGCGGGCTACGGTGATTCCCGAGGCCGCCGTGCAGCGCCTCACCAGATTCCTGGAGCGGAAACAATACACTGAGGCGCTGAAGTTCACCGCGGAAGATGACAGCATGTTGGCCCACGTGATGCACGGCGGGTTGTCGGAAGCGGCGAACGGGTTCGGAGCGATGGAACGGGGCATGGAAGAATCGATGGACGAGCGTGCCGCCCGCCTGATGCGCAAGATCGAATACCTCAACGTCATCGGCAACGTCAGTCCGATGATCGGGCTGTTCGGCACCGTCTTCGGCATGATTAAGCTGTTTGCGTCGATCGGCGACATCGGCGGGAACCTCGATGCGGGACAGATCGCCGACGACATTTCCATAGCGTTGGTGACGACGTTCTGGGGTCTGTTGGTGGCCATCCCCGCTTTGAGTATCTTCGCCATGTTCCGCAACCGGATCGATGTGCTTACCGCCGAGTGTGCGTTGGTGGCTGAGGGTTTGGTGTCCGTGTTCAAGCAGGGAGCACAGGGGCCGACTGACGATTGACGATTGCGAGTTGCAGATTGAAGGTTATTGCTGGCAACGGATTACGCTCTGCACCCAATATGCTTTCAGCCAGGCGAACAACTTCACGCAGGCGCACACTGGCGTTCAACATGGCGCCGATGATCGACGTGGTTTTTCTGTTGCTGATCTTCTTTGCC
Organism: Phycisphaerales bacterium; assembly: GCA_030612785.1. Lineage (GTDB taxonomy): Bacteria > Planctomycetota > Phycisphaerae > UBA1845 > UBA1845 > JAAEQG01. Next base: position 4,294 of record JAUWNF010000043.1, on the reverse strand, counting down.
CTGGTCACCCGTTTTGCCTCGGCGGAGAACGTTCCGATGGAGTTGCCGACTCCCAAAGACAGTCGGGCGCAGAACATCCAGCTCAAAGACCGCGTAGTGATCAACTGTCGCTTGCTCGACCCGTCCCACCCCGAGGCGGGGGTGCTTTACAGCTCGGGGCCGAATCCGCCCGAATCGCTGGAGCGGATTGCCGCGCGCCTGGCCGCCGCCAAGCAGGCCGTGCCCCAACTCAAGGTGATGATCCGCGCGGATCGGCGACTGCCGTATTCCGCCGTGCGCGCGGTCATGCAAGTGGTTGCGGAAAACGAGATCGAAATGATGAACCTGGTGGCCCACGTGGGCAAAGGGGAGTGAGGGTAGGTGAGGTTGCCCGGCGACAAACTCAGCCGTGTGGAGGTACACCATAGGGTACACCTTCTGCGGCGGCGCAGGCTGCGCCGGCACCGTTCGTCCGTCCTGTCGATGAATTTTGCCCCGATGATCGACGTAACCTTCCTGCTGCTGATTTTCTTTCTGGTCACCACGACCTTCGAGAAGCCGGAGGGCCTGTTTGCCGCGCGTCTCCCGCGGGACTCCGGTCAGGCCGCGCTCTCGCTGCCGATCAGTCCGCTCATCGTCCGATTGACCCCGGCGGGCGACGGATGCCGGATTCGCATCGACAACTTTACCGAGGCGCCGGCGTCTTTCGGGGACCTGGCGGCCTTCTTGAAGAATGTACAAGGCAACCCCGGCTTCGACGAGCGCACGCCGGTGGTGATTGTTGCGGATGACGACTTGGCATGGAACCACGTGGTAGGATGCTGGAACGCGGCGGTACGCGCCTCGTGCAAATCAATTGCTTTCGGGACCGGTCGCTGAAGACACGAGCACGCGGTGTCATCGTCCTGTCAGCGATCGTCTTGGCGGCGCTTGGCGTGCGGGCTGCCCAAGCCGGGGCGGAGGACCACCGCCTGGACCCCGCCCAGTTCCGCAAAGGGCTTCAGCAACGCGGGCTCACTGAACTTCTGGAACTCTACCTCCACGAGGTGCCGCCCGCTGACCCGGTTGAGGTGCTGCTGCTGGAGCACGACATTCGTGTGGCCCAGTCCGCCGATCCGGCGCGGTCTCGGGCGGAGCGCCGCAACGCCCTACTGGAAGCTAACCGCCTTCTGGCCCGGCTCATTGCAGAGCATCCCGACGACCCGCGTGTCTTCGACTGGCGGGTGCAACTGGGGCGGGCATTGCTCTACGCCGAAGCTGAGCCGTTCTACAGCAGCATTCTCTACCGAGGGGGCACCGCCGAAGATCGCCAAAGGCTGGCAGAAGTGATGGAGCGCGCCGGGCGACTATTCAGCACGCTGCGCGTGGAACACGCCCGGGAGCTGGACCGGCTCGAGCGCATGCCGGCACGTGAGTATGAGCGGTTGGAGCGCTCCGGGTACCTCGAGCGGATCGAGCGCATCGCACCTCAGGCCGACTACCTGGGACGCTGGGTTATGTTCTACCGAGCCCTGGCCCGCGACGCGGACGATTCCCTCCGCGCCGGAGAACTCGGTGAGGTGTTGGAGGGGCTCAAGACTAGGTCTGGACTGCTTGACACCCCGCACAGCGCGACGCACGTGCAGGCGCAAGCGTGCCTGCTCGCCGGAATGTCCGCCCGTTTACTGGGTGATTACGTCTGCGCCGTGGGCTACCTGGATTCCGCCCTGAACACGGTAAGAAGGATCAGCAACGATCAGGAGCAGGAGGATCTGCGGGGGGTGGTGCGCCTGGCGCTGCTCGAAATGGTCCGGGTGCATCGCGATAGTCACCGTTTCGAGCAGGCCCACCAGGCACTCGAACGGTTTAGAACGTATCTGGAGGCCAACGCTCCGGCAGACCTCGGCTTGCAGCTGGTGCTCGCCTTGGCCGAGGGCAGTGTACGACAAGAGCAAGCTCGGCGCGCCCGCGCCGCCGGCGATCAGCGGGCGGCTGCATCGTTCGAGAACATGCGCTTCGAGCCACTCATGAAGCTGGCCCGCCGGGGAACCACCTGCCGCGACGAGATCTACGCCTGGCTATACGAGTTGATGAACCCCGCCACCGATCCGGGTGAGCTGCATCCCTTTGAGGGATGCGCGCTCATCGCCGGGCTGTTGAACGACGCCGCGACACTCACTGAGGAGATTGCCGCCGCACGAGCGGCGGGCGCGCCGGGGCAATCATCCAACGTCGAGGACCTGGAGGCCCGTCGGAGCGCCGCGTTGGACCGTGCCATCGAGGTGGCAGAGTACTTTTACAGGAAGGCCGTACGGGTGCCCCCGGATCTGCTGCCCGAGATCGTCTTCAATCTCGGCGTCGCCCAACTGCACCGGGGCCGGCGTTTTGAAGCTGCGTGCATGTTCCTGGCGGTGGCGCGCGATTACCAGGAATTCCACCAGGCTCAGTTCTCCGCCGCTGCCGCGGTGCAGGTAGCCTCGGAGCTGGCCGAGGACCCGTCCCTCCGGGATCGATCTGAGATCCAAGAAGTGTACCTGGAAGCGCTCGCGGTCTTGACGGAGAACTTTCCGCACAGTGACGACGCACGCTACTGGCAGTTCTTTCTGGCCCAGTTGCTGCACGATTTGGGCAGGTACGACGAAGCGGTGGAAGCCTTCTCCCGAGTTGAGCCCGCCCATGAGTATTACATTCACGCGGAGTTTCTCCGCATCCGTTCCCTGGCGGCTTCGCTCCGGGAGTACCATGCGGGTTCGGAGGCGCGTGCCGCGGAATCAGGCGCCCGGAGCAGGGAGGTCATCGCAGCGGTCGAGGTGTTCGTCGAGTTGGCCGATGCCGCACGGGCCAAGGGCTTCGACGACGCCCTGCTGCGCGATTTCCTGGCTGAGGCGGAGTTGTTCGCCGCCGAAGCCCTCCTCGATCTGGGGAAGGACCGATTCCCTCAGGCCCTGGCGCGCCTGGAGGGATTCGAGCGGCGCTACCCCGGGCAGAGCCGGCTCATCGGTCGCGTCCTCCGCGTACGGATCATCGCGTACGAGCACCTCGGACGCCTGGAAGACGCCGAGCGGACGCTGCCCGAGTACATCCGTAGCGACCCGGAAAACGCCGGGGCCACCTTGCAGGCGTTGTTCGAGTCCCTCCGCGAGGACATCGATCGATTGAAGCGTCGCGGCCGGCACGCGGACGCCGACAAGAAGGCGGCATCGGCCCTTCTGCTGGCGCGCCAAATTCACCGGTGGGCGTCAACCGACCCGTCGCGAGTCGGTCCCGAGCAGCGCTACGCCATCGACCTGCAATTGGCCCAGGCCCTACTGCAAGCGGAGCAGTACGAAAAGGCCCGGCGCGCGTTCGCCAAGTGCCTGGCGGTCGAGGCCCAGGGCAGCCCCGACGGCGCCAATCACGACATCCGCGCGCTCCACGGCCACGCCGAGTCACTCTACCAACTCAAGCAGTATGAGCAGGCCCTACCACTCTTTTTCCGGGTGTGCCAACTTTTGTCACCGCCGGACAGGCTCTGGTTCAAGAGTCTGCTGCGCGATCTGCAGTGTCGCACGCAACTGGAGCATGGGCCGGATGATATTATCAAAGTGATCCGCCAGCAGAAGTTCCTGCACAACGACATGGGCGGCCGGGAACTCCGCCGCCAGTTCGACGCCTTACTCCGCCAGAATGAAAGACGCACGCAGCCAGAGACCGGATAACCCAACCCGCCCCGGCGTGGAAGAGACTAGCGATTTGGTCTGTAGCGTCGCCCCTTGTGGGCGGCGCACCCTCGTTTTTCGTCACCCACAAGGGGTGACGCTACATTTGGGTTCGCCACGAACGACTAATTCGACAGCCTGGGAAGTGCGCGATCCCGCGACGCACGCGGAACCACTACCCGCGACCAAAGCGCTTCACAAATTCCGCTTCGTCGATGGTTTCAACGCCCAGCTTCTGCGCTTTGCTCAGCTTCGAGCCGGGCGATGCGCCGTAAACGACTAGGTCAGTCTTTTTGCTAACCGACGCGGTGGGCTTGCCGCCGAGCTGCTTGATCAGATCCTCGGCCTGTTTGCGACTGAGACCTTCCAGCGTACCAGTGATCACTACGGTCTTGCCCGCTAGCGCTCCGACACCAACGGTGCGTGTCTTCGGCTGGGACATGTTCACCTTGGCGGACTCCAGACGTTCGACAACGTGGCGATTCTCCGGAGCGTCAAACCAAGCGCGCACGCTGCCGGCAACTTCCGGACCGACGCCCGCAACATCAGTCAAGTCCTCTTCCGTAGCCTCCGCCAATCTGGCCATCGAGCCAAATGCCTCCGCCAGCAGTCCGGCGGTGGTCGAACCGACGAAGCGT
>JAUWNF010000004.1 GCA_030612785.1 Phycisphaerales bacterium | reverse complement strand
TTCTTTGGACGTTTCGCCGGCTTGGCCGGGATGATCGACACCCTTTGGGCGCTGGGGCAACGCTTCAAGCACGAGGGTCTGAACACGCCCTTCGAGGTGATCCGCCAGGCCTACCAGTACAAGACCCTTGACAAAGCCAAGGCGGAGATCGCCGCGGTCGGCGAGCGGATCAAGACACACGGCCTGCCCGAAGCCTGCCGACCCCTGGTCTGTGGCTTTGCCGGCTATGGCCAGGTCTCCAAGGGGGCTCAGGAGATCTACGATTTGCTTCCGATCGAGCAGGCCGCCCCCGCAGAGTTGGCCTCGGTCAAACCGGCGGGCAACGTCTGCTACAAGGCCGAGTTCTATGAGAAGGACATGGTCGAGCGGATCGACGCCGGGTCTCCGTTCGATCTCCAGGAGTATTACGATCATCCCGAGCGTTACCGGGGCGTGTTCGCCGGCTATCTGCCGCATCTGACGGTCCTGGTCACCGGGATTTACTGGGAGCCGAAGTACCCCCGCCTGGTCACCTTCGAGTCCCTGCGAGAACTGTACGGCCAAGGCACGCAGCCCCGGCTCAGGGTAATCGGGGACATTTCCTGCGACATCGAGGGGGCGGTCCAGTGCACCCTCCACGTAACGGAGCCGGACAATCCCGTCTTCGTGTACGACCCGAGCACTGGAAAGGCCACCGACGGTGTGGCCGGCAACGGGCCCGTGGTTCTCGCCGTGGACCACCTGCCCTGCGAACTGCCGGTCGATGCCTCAACCTACTTCAGCAAGTCGCTCAGCCCGTTTGTTCCCGCGTTGGACAGGGCGAACTTTCGGGTACCGCTGGCGGACTCCGGCCTGCCGCCCGAGTTGATCCGGGCGACCATTGTCTACCAGGGCGAACTGACGGAGCCTTACCGTTACTTGGAAGAGTCCCTCGCCAAGTAGCCGATCTTGCCCGTACACGCTCGTGCGAGAATCCTTTCTCGCACGATTGGGCCGAGAAGGGATTCTCGGCCCAGCGAGAGGCTGCACCGCGCGCCCGCGCGGTGGAATGGATCGTGCTAGAACCTTTCCACGTTTCGACAGGTAAGTGGTAATCGAACCCGCGCAGGAGGTTTTTCAGATGAAGAAGGTCTTGGTTCTTGGTGCCGGCATGGTTTCCCGTCCTCTGGTGCGTTATCTGCTCGATCAGCCCGACTTCCACGTGACGGTCGCCAGCCGCACCGTCAGTAAGGCGGAGAAGCTGATCGACGGCCACCCCGACGGAACCGCCCTGCCCCTGCTGGCGGATGATACCGATAAACTCGAAAAGCTAGTCAGCGAACATGATCTGTCGATCAGCCTGCTGCCGGCCCCGCTGCATCCGGTTGTGGCCAAGATGTGCATCAAGCACAAGAAGCACATGGTTACGACCTCCTACGTCAGCCCGGCCATGAAGGCGCTCGACGCTCCCGCCAAGGACGCCGGGGTGATGATCCTCAATGAGATCGGCGTCGACCCGGGCATCGACCACATGTCGGCCATGCGGATCATCGACGACGTCAAGAGGCGTGGCGGCAAGGTAGTCAGCTTCAAATCCTACTGTGGCGGCCTGCCCGCCCCGGACTGCAACGACAATCCCTTCGGATACAAGTTCTCCTGGAGCCCGCGCGCGGTGTGTACGGCCGGCAAGAATCCCGCATGCTTCCGCGAAAACGGTAAGCAGATCGACGTCCCCCGCCCCGAGCTTTTCACCACCTCGCACACGGTCGAGGTCGAGGGTCTGGGCCAACTGGTGGCCTATCCCAACCGCGATTCCCTGGGCTATATCGACGTATACGGGCTGGAGGGCATCGAGACGATGTTCCGCGGCACCTTCCGCTATCCCGGCTGGTGCGAGACCCTCAAGAAGATCGCCGATCTGGGCATGTTGGATGAGACGCCGATCACCTATCCGGCCGGTACGACCTACGCGCAGTACATGGCCAAGTTCCTCAAGACCCCGCCGACAGGTGACATTCGCAAGGACATCGCCGCCCGGCTGGATCTCGAGGAGAACTCAGCCATCCTCGACCGCTTAGAGTGGCTCGGAATGTTCAGCGACGAGACCATCGCCATCACCGAGACGGAGACAACCCCTCTCGACATTCTGTCGGCCCGCATGGACCAGACGATGACGTACAAGCCGGAAGAGCGGGACATGATAGCGCTCTGCCACTACTTCCTGGCCAAATTCCCCAACGCCGCGGATGAGCGGATTACCTCGACCCTGATTGATTACGGGATTCCCCACGGCGACTCCTCGATGGCGCGCACGGTCAGCCTGCCCGCCGCCATCGGCGCGAACCTGATCCTCACCGGCAAGATCATGCGGCCGGGCGTCCATGTGCCCGTGAAGCCGGGAATCTACAACCCGGTCCTGGATGAGTTGGCCACGTTGGATATCAAATGCGTCGAGAAGACCATGCCAGCGGCGTGATGAATTGGCAGACCTCCGGACATGAAAGCGAGCCGCGGGCTCTAGCCCGCGCGGAGTCTCGGACGCTGAGGCGACCCCGTTCGCGTGCGCTAGCACCCTCGTTTTTCTACGTCGGAAACAGGTTGACGACCTGCCTGCACAGAAGATGGCTGGGCCGAAAATCCCTTCTCGGCCCGTTGGTGCGAGAAAGGATTCTCGCACCAACGTACCCTCGGTTTTCGTCACCCACAAGGGGTGACGCTACGTCGGAAAGCGTCACGAGCCACTAAATCGACAGCCCCTTCATTGCCGGGCTACTTTCGGTTGCCCCGGGGCAGATGGTAGGGTGCGTCCACAACGCACCTTTCCCCTGATGGTCCAGGCAAGTCGACGACCTGCCCGCACAGAAGATTGGTTAGCTTGGGTGTTAAAAAGCGGCCGCACTGGCGGTGGCAAAAGGCTGCACTGCGCCCCCCGCCAGGCGGCACGCACCCCCCCTCCCACGAAAGCACCGTGCAACCCGCGATTCCGCGGGTCGCCAAGCATTGATGTAATTAACTGGCTCGTGAAAGCGTTCGACCACAAGAACGCCGGGCGCGGTTTGCTTCAGTTGGTAGGCCGGAAAAGCACACACGCACGACCTGCCTCAGCAGGTGGACCCTTGCCCATCGCGAGCGCGGCCTGGAGACTGCGAACCCAAAAGCGGGTGCCTCCGCCCACCCCGTTCCACACACGCCCTAGCTAGATAATATTGCGCGCCTTGGGGCTAAGGCAAACGCAAAGACAGAAAATGGCCACATTTGTTGGACCCATACGGGTAAACCCGTACGCGAGCGGACCTCAACTATCTGCCGCGCACGCGGAGACCGGTGCCTTCGATCTTCTGAGTCTTGATATTGTAAAACAGAATCGTCGCCTCCGCCGCGGTGTGGGAGCCGTCAGCATCTTGGCGATTGATCTTGGCTGGCTGATTCAAAGTCCCGCGAATCACCAGCAGATCGCGATCCCGCTCGTAAGTCAGACGATCGGCGCTTAGCCACAGACCCAGCGACAAGTCCTCCAGCGTAACCGATCCGGAGGCCTGGAACTGCTTCAGGCGGTCCGCGCTGATCCTGCCCCTCCGATTGTTGTCCAGGCTGGTCTTCCTCGTCCTCCGCAGAAAGTCGATGGTGAGCACGTCACACTTCAAGAACGTCTGCCTTCCGGTTAGCTCCTCATTCGGAGCATCGGCCCGCTGACCACGAAGGACGTCGTAACGTTCACCACTGAAGTGCTTTAGTTCAACGTCGCCCTCGAAACGGGTCTGATCGAGCGAGAAATCGTACAGCATCAAATCCTGCCAGGAGACGAGCGTGATGGAGGGCCCGTCATCCCGGTCGATCGCCAGCAGGCTGGCGCTTGGGCGTCCTTTGTCCGCGCTACCGGCGGCGGGGCGGAGGTCCTCTAGAAGCAGGGTCCCCTGCCCCTCGATGATCATCTTCGAGGCGCCCTTTCGCAGGTTCACGGATAGCTTGGGGCCCGACAGCAACGCCCGGCTCTTGAGGGCGCCGGTCACGGCGTCGAACTCGGAGGTCTCGGCTCTTGCCTGGCCGGTGGCCACTATGTGCGCCGGCTCCTTCAAGAACTCCGAGGACGTTAAGGAGGAGCCGCTATCCGGCTTGGTCTTCAGCCGGTCAGCCATGTCCTGGAAAATCCACCAATCGGCGCGTTCCTCGGCACGTTCGCCGTTTACCACGTCGTCGAACTCCACCACCAGGCGGTCGCAGTCAAACTTCGTGTCCTCCTTGCTGACGGCATGCACCTGCCCCTCGAAGAAGGCGCGGTTTTCCCGCCCCAGGTATCTCATCCGGTCCCGCCATTCAATCTTGATGGGAATGGGTTCATCGAGCTTCCGTCCGTTCAGGTCTTTGCGGGACTGAAAAGTCATACCGCCGGCGCCGGGCACGTCCGCCCATTGATTCGGCACATCGAGCACGATCCTTTTCCCCCTGACGGACATCATGCCCAGGCGGACGAACGCCGGTCGATCCTCCGGACCGATGACCGTCGCCTTAGAAATCCGCTCGCCGTCGACCACGGCGCAGTCAAGCTGCCCGCAGGAGACCTCCAGTTTCTGAGTGTGGTCCTCGATGGTCACCGCGCCAAAGGCGCGCAGCCGCTTGACCCCCAAGGCGGTCTGTTCCTTGGATTCGTAAGCCCGGTGTCGCGCCTCCCAGTCGACGGTAGTGATGTCCTCGCCGGCCTCGATCGCGGCGGCGTGTGCCTTGACGACGTCAAACGGGGGAGGGGCGCGCAGGACCGTCTCGAAATCTATGATCAATTCGTCCTGTGCGTGGATCGTTCGCGACCCTTGTATCGCGGTAACGTCTCCGGTTGCCGTCGCGATGAGCGGTGTCACGCGCCCGTCACGATCGGTCGCGAGCCTCACGTCAATGTCGCGGCAGGTGAGGCGATCCTCCTCTCGTCGCATAACAACGTGACCCCTGCCCTCCAGCCGCTCGATGGCGGGTGTGTCGCCCCGCCGCCTCTGGCCCGCACCCATGTGTGCGGTGAGTGAGTCCGCGCCGATGTGCGTATCCCCCTGGCGCATCTCAACGCCGCCGGTAAAGACCGCGCGCTCGAGAATCCTCTGCTCCTTGCGGGACAGCGTGCCGGTGAAATCGATCCGCGTTTGGGTCTGGAAGCGCCCGAGGAGTTCGAGTCGGTCCTTGAACTCGATGGTGGTGCCCAGGCTGTCCTCCTCGACGCCGACCCCGTCAACCCCGTGCAGCAGGACGCCGGGCCCCTGGATCACCGTGTGCATCCGATCCCCATCGCGCCGCGAGGTGATCTCCATGCCCTTGAGCACGCCGTGGTCGGCCGAACGCACCACCACCAGGTTCTGATCGTCGCCGAACAGCAGGGCCTCGCCCTCGTCAGGGTCGAAGGTAAGGCGGCTACACGTCGCGTCGGTGGCCCCTCCCTGATGCGAAAGGCGAACGGGCGAGCCTACAGCGGTGATCTTCGCTCGCTCGGTGCCGGACGCCCGCTCATCCTCAAGATCGATGGCCTCCACGACCAGGCGCCCCGTCCAGTTCAAGACCACGCGTTCGCGCGTAACGGGCGAAGCGCCGCCGCCATCCGCGGTCCCGGCCGGGGATGCCTGCTCACGCATCCTCTGGCGATCCTCCGGCTTGAAATCACGCAGAATCTCCAGCACATCCGCCTGGAGTCGCGCAACGATGGTGTCCCCTTGATACCGCGTCGCGTCGATGTCCCCCTCGAATCGGGCGAAGTACTTGCCCGGGGGTTTCGGCTTCCTCTTCTGGGGGGCTTCGGGCACAAACGACGGGGGCTCGTCCTCGGCGGCTTCGACTGGTTCTTCCTTCTCCGCTCGGAGGCGCGTCTCCGCCTCACGCGCCGCTTGCTGGGCCAAGCGCTTCTCGATCGTCGCCCGCAGCATGTCCGCCAGGGTTACCTTCCGCTCCACGGCGGCGGTCATCCCCGGCAGGGCTGAGCCCGTATCATCGCTCCGCTGGATCAACACCAGCTTCTCGCCCCGGTCGATGCGCAGATGCTCCACCCGGTTTTCCGCCTCGTTGAAGCGCACGATCAGGTCGGCGGCGATCAGTTCGACGTCGGAAGCGGAGATGTGCAGCCTCCCCGGGATCACCACCTTGGCGTACTCGACGTCGAAATGGAGTTCCTCCATCTCCACGCGAATAATGCTCGCGGGATCGGGCTTGTCGCGTAGCTCCTCCGGCAGCTTCGCGCGATCCTCGTCGGTTCGCCGGTCGATCTCGATTACGACTTGGCCGGTGAGCCGCCCTCGCTGCGGGTCCGGGGCGCCGCTCGCGCGACGGGAGGTCTCAATCACGCCCCGCTCGGCGGTGACGCGGATGTTGTTGCCGCTTTTCGTTCGTAACTGGATGACCGGGCTGGTGATTAGAAACTCATTGGTCTTCCCTTCGACGGGCTTCCACTCGCGGACATGGATTTCACCGCGCGATTGCTTGCCCTCAGGCGCGTAGAGCGTAAGAGTGATGTCCCGCCCGTGGCCAATCCTGAGTTTCTCTTTGCCGAAGGCGACGCCACGATCATCCTCAGGCCCCGCGTCAAGGTCGGCCAGCTCTTGCGCCGCTTGTGGGCCCGTAGCGGTTGCCGAAGTCTTAGCGTCGGGATCAATCTGGGTGGCTTGGTAGATGGTGAAGCAGACGAGCAGAATCGCCAGGGTGGAACTGGCCACCACCAGGGTTCGCACGATTCCCGAAGCCCGTCGTTGGGCACTTGGAGTCAACTCGATCTCTCCCTGCATCTAAACGACTGTGCGCGGATGTGCGGCGTCGATCCGAGCCCCAAGCGCCAGCGCGGGAGCCCGCCACCCGTCGCTTGCGCTCCGGGCTCTGATTCGTGTCGCATGATTACGCACGGTCATTTAGGCCCCCGCCAGCAGGTCCTGGGACCATCGTTTCTGCTTGCGAAGCACAAGCTCGATCACCTCCGCCACGGCGCCGTCCCCTCCACCGTGCCGCGTAACATAGTGCGCCACCCGCTTGACGTCGGGGGCCGCGTTGGCCACCGCTACCGCGAAGCCCGCGCGCCTCATGGGGCCCAGGTCCGGCATATCGTCGCCCATGTAGGCCGTCTCGGCGTCCGCGCAGCCGGCCTCCGCCAGGATCGCCCGGTAACCCCCGAGCTTGTCCGATGCCCCCGCATGCACGGTATCGATGCCCAACTCGGCCGCTCGGTGGGTCAAGGCACCGCTCTGGCGCCCGGACAGGACCGCCACCTTCTGACCACAGGCCCGCCAGAGCTTGATCGCACAGCCGTCACGCACCTGAAAGGACTTGCCCACCTCTCCCGCGGCGCCGAAGGCCACCCGCCCGTCAGTGAGCACGCCGTCAACATCGAGGATGAGCAGTCTGACAGATGAAAGGTCCATCACAACTCCACCGTCAAGCGAAGCGCGGCAGTATCCCGCAGCCGGCGCATACGGTCAAGGAAAGCGGATCGCCCCAGCAATCCGGGGGGACGACCCGGACGCACGGCTTGAGTCCAAGACTAGCCGCGCTTCCCATCACCGGGGTTCCGACCTATCCTCGATTCTCCGCATCCGAGTCGCCTGGGAACTCGGGGAAGTCATTAGTCGTGCAACGAGCGGAGCGACCATGACCGAACGGTACTACGCCGCCGCCTGTCAGACGGCCTTTCCCTGCCCAGCAAAACGGGATGAGATCGCCGCCCGGACCCAGCGGATGTGCGAGCTCATCGAGCAGACTATCATCGGCTACGAGCCGTTCTTCGACGTACGGCTCTTCGTCTTTCCTGAGTTCGCTCACGCGGCGCCGATCTACGAGAGTGTTGCGGAACTGCGAGAGCATTTGGCGGTTGAGGTTCCGAACGAACACACCGATCGATATGCCGGATTGGCCAGACAGTATGGCTGCTACATTCAGACAGGCACGTTTCTGGAGGCGGATCCGGCCCACCCGGAAGTCGTTTTCAACACCACGGCCCTGATCGGGCCCGGCGGGGTGTTGGCCAAGTACCGCAAAGTCAACCCGTGGCTGCCCTGGGCGCTGCACGCCAGCCCGCATGATATTCCCCGCTATGACGCGGACCCTTTTCCTGTGGTCGAGACAGAACTTGGGCGCCTCGGCGTGGCCATCTGCTACGACTGGCTCTTCCCGGAGACGATCCGCCAGATCGCCTTCAACGGCGCGGAGGTCATCGCCCGGGTGTCGGCCTACATGGACCCTTGGGGTGCGACGGCGCCGATGGACTGGTGGACCATGTTCAACCGGGTCCGCGCGGTGGAGAACACCGTGTACGTGGTGGCCGCCAACCAGGGGGCGAGTCTGCAACAGTACCCACCGTTTAGTTGGCCCGGCGGGAGCATGGTCGTTGACTACGACGGTCGCCTTCTCGCCCAGGCCGACCCCGGACCGGGTGAGAAGATCGTAGTGGCTCCTATCGATCTCGCCGCCCTACGGGCCGAGCGTGAGCGGCGGGTCGGGCACGACATGCGCTCGCACCTGCGCAGCGAGATACATGATTACCTGCACAGGCCCCGGCTGCCGGCGGCGGGCGCGGATGAACATCCGTTGACCCAAGAGGGCATCCGACGACGCATTCACCTCGGACGTGAACGCCGACGGGAGGGAGAGGGGACATCCTGAATCACCGGGCGCGATTCCGCACCGCAGAACCGAGACGCGACCGTGAGGGAGCGTGTAGAGAAACGACGAGGTTGGGCGCGGTTTTCGCGCACAGGTCAAACAACGACTCCTGACGCCTTTTCTTGACGCGAACTGGGTGGGATAGGCTTCCAGCCTGTCTCTTGCCCGGCTTTCGACCTCGTGCGGCGACAGGTGGAAGTCCTGCGGCTCGTTGCCGATGCGACAGGACCAATACGACGACCGGATCACGAACAGGCATCCGAGCTGGAACAGGTTGATCGGCTTCTCACCATTGCTGGAAGCCGCGTGTGCCTGCGGTGCAGGCGGAGGGTTCAGGGGTCGGGAGGGAGCGTCCGGTCTCCGTGCCGGAGGTAGGGTTCAGGGTGGGGCGGGCGTTTCGCCCGCCGGTGTGGCACCGCGGCGCCGGCCCTGAGCGCAGCCGAAGGGTCAGCAGTGCTCTGGGCGGAACCGTCACCTCGCGAACGCACTGCTCAAGACCAGTGACGCCCGGCTCTACACGGCTGACTATCTCGGGAAAACCTCGTCTCCAAGCCGCGCCTTGTAGGCTCCGTCTCGAATCTCGGCTACATTGCGGTTCAGTGCATGGAAGACATAGGCGGGCAGAACAACAGGCCAAGATTCTTCCTCGTTCTCGTCAAGGCCCCACTCGTACTCCGTATTCCACTCAGCAAACCAAGATTCAGACAACTCCGGGTAGATCTTCTCCAAGGTGCTCCGCTTTACCGGTGGAAGGCTCTCCTCATCCGTGTCAAGCAAGATGATGCCGGCGATGCGATAAGCTTCTAAGATAAACCGCGCGCAACTGAACCGCATACACACGGTTGTTCCGTTCTTGCCCTCAAGTGGCTTCGAATGCGGGCGAATTACATAACTTCTTCGCGGGTCGATCTTCTGTAGTCTCTCCTGCGAGCCGCGTTCGCCCAAGTGCTCGTCCACGTAGGTCTTGATGTCGTTGACGTTATCAACCGTAAGAGCCGCTGTTCCTACAACGTCTACTGAAATCGTGGCATCACGTTGGAGAGGGGGGCCCATGTGATGCACGGCCACATCGTCGCCCTTTCGAACGTCCGATCCGTCGTCTGACGCCAAGCCGACATGACGGACACACAACGGTACGGCACCATCCTGCCCGACTACATCATAGATTGAAAGTGATTCAACTTGGTTCAGTAGACGGTTAGCTGGCACGGCTGAAAGTCCTATTGCTCGACGACGCTCGCCATTAGCTTCGACAGATTCCGGGCGGCCTCCGGATCACCAGCCCAGCGTTCGCGGAGGTTGATCAATCGCCTGCGGAGTTGCTCACGGAACCAGTGATGTGCCGGGGGCAACATGTTGACCGTTGCGAGCGCCTCCGAGGCCCGCTTGCTCAGCATTGCAGCAAGAGCTAGGACCGCGAGCATCGCAACGGTCGCATGCTTTCCGTGTGGAAATACGCGGGGTCGCAGGTACTCTGTCGCGATCTCGTAAACGCGCTCAGCAAGCTCCGGTTCCGGATCAGGTTTGGTGGGTGGGTTCGCTTCGAAGCTGCGATAGATCATCTTTACGATCTCAAGCTCCACGTCCAACGGCGGCGTTCCGGCATGCCCCGCCTCAAGCAACGTCGCTATAGAACCGATGTTCGCCGTCTCCATGTTTGCTACATACTTGCGAATCGCTGATCCAACAGCGATCAGATCGTCGAATTCCCTGCTGTCGCGGGAAGCGTTAATGAAGTCCCAAAGCACCGACAGTAAATCCGGGTTCTGCTCGTCACTGAAACGGAGGAATTCGGCTTGTATGACCAAGTCCCGGCGAAGCGCACCGGTAACACTAGAATCACGTAATCCAGCCAGCACGCTTTCAGGAGTGTGCGGCGCGGTCTGAACCTCAGGCTCGGGGCTCAACTCTATCTTGCTGATGTCAGCGCCCAAATCGCTCCACAGGCCGAACGGACTCTTGCGTGGAGGGTCCTGCGCCTCAGGAATAAAAGATGCATCCTCCAAGAAGTCTTCAATTGCGAGGGACGGTCCAAAACGCCCCTTTGACGCTGGCTCAAGCTTGTCCGTGCGAATCTCTTCGGCGAATAGCTTCCGAATCTTGCCCTCATCGAAGCTCTCTGCTTCCGAAGACGTGAACCCCCAAAACTCGATATTCTCGTAGTAACTCCGCGATAACGTCTTCCCGGGTCCGGCCCTCTTATAACATCGGCCGACGAGTTTCTTGCGTGTGGAGATCGTCCCCTTGTAATCCAACTGCAACTCTTTGGGCTGCTCAGACATCCGCTACCTGCTCTTTCCCAGTACCATCGAGGTTCAAATACGCTCGAAGTGCTTTCATATCCTTCTTCGCTGCCTTTAGACTATTGATTAGGTAGTCAATGTCATCTTCATTAGCCTGAAAGTAGAAATCGTCCGGTGTCCCCTCACTCACTCCAACGTTGATCGAGGCGACCATCGTTGTGTCGATAACCTGTGGCTGATATGCTTCGATTGGTGTCCCCCACCGGAAGATGTCTTTTCGAACGGCTCGAACCTCGACCGTGATCCCAAAGGACTTCAGCACAGGAAGAACGCCACCGGCGGCCCTGCGTCGCCGGATTTCGGCCTCCAGCTTGGCAGCAGCGTCTGTCTGAAGCCGTTTGAGCATGTGGTCGAACATAGGTCGGGTATTCTCGTCCAACCAGCCGAGTTCCTGTTCAAGATCATCCGCCCATAGCGGCGGATCGGAATTCGGGACGGCATCGTTTAGCAAGGCATCAAGCAGGAAACTCATCACGCCGATGGCGTGCTCAAGTTTGGAACGCTCCACAGAGCGGTTCCGTGCAAGCCCGTCGACCACTCGCCTGGTTTGCGTGGCGGTCTGGGCCAGCCGAATCTTGGGCAACACATCGAGGCAAGCGTCACGATCCTCGTCTGAGAGTGCAAGAGTCTCACGCAGGTGCCTCTGGAAGGCCTTTGCGTCATTTCCCTCTCGATCATCAAAAACGGCAGAGAATAAGCGAGATTTCATGGTACCATGTCCATCCGTGCTTTTACTGGCGAGAAAGAGACCATCTTCTTATTTGTCGGCGGATACCCGAGTGGTCTTTGAAGCAACCCGAGCGGGGTGCCCCGATGCACTCAACGCTTCCCGGGGCACGCCCTCGCTGACTGGGTACGCCCCTACCCCGGCTCGGGCAACCCACCTCAGGGGCCGACTTGCAGCGTGAGATCCTCCTGCAACTACATCCGGCCTTCCACACTATTATCATAGCAAACAATACCGCATGAATCGACCTTAGAAGCCCCGTTCGGGTGGCAGCAAGGTTGGGCCAACTGTGAATCGGGACCGAAGTCAGCTTGATTCGGCCCTCCTCCTCAGTGAGATAGCGTCCGGACCTCGGTGAGGTCGGGACCGAGTAAGCACGGTATCGGGACCGAGTAAGCTGCTTACGCGGACCCGATCCCTGTTGAGGTCGACGGCGACTCCCAGCTTGGGCGCGGGCGCCTGCGCCAAGTAAGGCGCGGGAGTCGATCTCAGCTTGGAAACGGCTTTCCCCGGTCCCATAACACAGCACAGCTTATCCAAATTGCCTCTTTTTGTCAATGCCGCAGATCCGGGAGCCGATTCTCTGCGCGGCGATCCCTCCGACTGACCCACCGGCGAGACGCCTGTGCCACAGGGCACTACGTGGGCAGGACCGTCAGCGTCGAGTCCAAACGTCCGATACGCAGTTCGCGGGCCGGGTCGAAGCTGTCGGTCGGGGACGAAAACGGGGACGCGGCTAGTTGTGGCGTGATGGTCTGCGGGATAGAGAAACTAGCTGCGTCCCCGTTTCAACTCCCCAAGCCGATCGGTCAAAGAATCGCCTGTAGGATCAGCAAGTATCCGCTCGCGAGGATGAGCTGCGCCAGGGCGAACACCCCGCCGATCTTGACGAATTCGAGGAAGCCGATCTTAAGACCGTTTTTCTTGAGAATGGTGCAGGCCACCACGGTCGAAGCTGAGCCGATCGGCGTGATGTTCCCCCCGAGGTTTGCTCCGAATACTACCGCCCACCAGCGCTCGGGCTGCAAGGCGGCGGCGGCCTCCGGGGTCGGACCGAATATCTTCGCCAGCATCGCCGCCAGCGGAATGTTGTCGGTGACCGCGGAAAACAGGGCCGTAAACCACATCAATCCAACGGCACCGGTGGAGTCCGTCAGCATTTCCAGGAGCTTGCCGATTTTCAGCAATACTCCCGCCTTCTCCATCACGCCGATGACCACGAACAGCCCGACAAAGAAAAACACCAGCGACCACTCCACATCCTCCAGGTCGCGTTCGACGTCCTTGGCGTGCAGAAGCATCATGACCACGGCGGCCCCCATGGCCACCACCTCGATGCCGAAATCTCGCAGGATCGGAATCTGCGCCTTGAAGGCGAAACCCAGGATCACGAGGACGACGGCCACTATCGACGTGTAGAAGAACCGGCGATCACGCACAGTCTCCCACTCGTCAAAGGCCAGAACGAGCGCGAGGTTGTGTTCCTTGGCGGGCTTGTTGGTGATCGGCTGCACAGCGGCGCCAAAGAGCCAACGCGCGATGAACATGCTCATCGCGATGGCGACAATGGTGTAAGGAGTAGCCACCAGGACGAACTTCAGGTAGCTGATGTCCGCCGCCTTACCCACGATGATATTGGGGATCGAACTGATCAGCGTCAGCAGCCCGCCGACGTTGGTCATGATGCCTTCGGTGATCAGGAACGGCCTGGGGTCCAGCTCTAGCCGGCGACAGGCGACCACGGTGAGCGACCCGACGATAATCATCGAAGTGATGTTGTCCAGAAACGCGCTGAACACAGCCGTCAGCACCGATAGCAGGATCAGCAACCGGAACGGGTCGCCCCGGCTGACCTTGAGCATCTTCACACTGACCCAAGTGAACACGCCGCTCCGCGCGGCGATCTCGACGAAGATCGTGGCCCCGATGACAATGCCGATCACCTCCCATTCGATCATGGCGATGTAGACGGGCAGGTGATGGCCCGGGGAGTGCGGGAAGTAGCCCCAAAAGTCCGCCAGAAACAGACAGAACAGCCCGGCCAGCAACACGAGCACCGTCTTGTGGATCTTCTCCGTCGCCAGCAGGATCAGGACCGCGGCCAGGATGGCGGCAAAGACCCAGACCTGATAGCGCGGAGGGGCGGCGGAGATGTGAGTGATCGATGCCAGGATGTTCGCGGGGATAGTCGCGCTCATGAGGTGGCGCTAACTCCGTGTGACGTTAGGTGGGTGCTGCGTGCGCCCCTCACCCTTGCCGCGCAAAGATGGGGCACCCGCTTCGTTCATTCGCTATTCGCCATTCGACATTCCGTATTCACAACGCCAGCACCGGTATCTCGCGCACGACGTGCATGAGTTGATAGTCGCTGGCGCTGACCTGGCTGTGGCCTTCGACGTGTGAGCCGACGACCAGCAGCGTGTAAGACCCGCCGGCGAGCGCCGCCCGGATCGTCGGCACGACCTCGCCCAAGGCCAGGTCGTAGGTTACGTCAAAAGGCCTGTCGTGGCTGGCGGCAACGACGGCCTTTAGATATCGCTCCGCGCGTAGGGCCAGGCTTTCGAGAAGCTCTTTGCCGGTTCGCTCGCTGATGTCGGGCGAGACTTGCAGGGCATCGCGCACGTCTTCAACTTCGCTCTGATCGACCGTGTGTAGCAGTTCCAGCCGGGCGTTTCTTTCGGCCAGAGTGAACGAGTAGGCGAAGTTCTGTGTCTGTTGGAACCTGCCGGTGAGGCTGTGCAGGATGTTGGCAAAGACGCCGGCCGGCTTGTCGATCGTTTGTCGAACAATGAGCACCGGCGGGGCCGTACCCTCCACCAACGCGTCGATGTCGACCACGCGGGCGCTCTCGTCAACCGGCTCAGCCATCACAACCAACTGCCGACGCCCAATGCTCACCTGTCCCACCAGTTCCGCGGTGGAAACGAAAGGATACGTCCGCGGCTCGAGGCCTCGATCGCGGGCGGCCTTTAGCACCATCTCACCATCCCGCGCCGCGGGGAAATGAACGTCTACCTCGGCCGCGAAACGTTTCTTCAAGTAGGAGGCCAGCAGCAGGATCGTATCGTCGAGCGGCTCGCCCTTGAGAATCGCCGACGCGCGCTTCAGGGCGACGTTCTCGATGTCGAGCACGGGGATCGACGCCCGTTCGAAGATCGACTCGAACTCGTCAATGGAACGTTCTTTCACAAGCTCATCGCCCAGGTTGGAAGGTAACGATCAACACCGCGGGTGCGCAATTGTCGCGATCGGGAGGCGCGAAGCAAGGACGTCCCGAAACACCTGTGGGACCGGCTAGAAAGCCGGTCCCACAGGCAGCGGGCGTCACGCTACATGAAGCCACAAGTCGCACCCGCCGATGCCGTCACCTCCCCCGCGCCAGAGGTTTTCCGCCCATGGTGGCGGAAGAATGCGTTTTATCGGTCTTTCGTGGTCGGCGACAAATCCTGACAACCGCTCTGGACCGACACCTGCCTGCCGCGATAATCACCACGGCGGCCATGCGAAGATGCCGCTGGAGTTGTTGTTTATCGGTCGAAGTCACAATGCGTAACTTGCGTTCACAATTTGCGTTGCGGTATGCCTCCGCCCCGGCGAGGCGGTCGGCGTTCTCGTTGGTTGAGCTGGTTGTCGCCGTCGGCATTTTGGCGTTGATGATGACGCTCGCCGGCCAGGTGTTCAGCTTGACTAGCAAATCCACCAGCCAAGCCAGCGCTTTGACTGAGTTGAGCCAATCCCTGCGCGCCTTCGAGCAGACCCTGCGGGAGGACCTGCGCTACGCCCAGAGAGGCAACTCGATCGTGGTGATCCAGGCCAATCCCATCAACGCGTACTGGACGCGCGACGGCAAGGACGCGGATGACGACGGTGACCCCCTCAATGGCTATCCCCATGACGCGGACCCCGAACGGGAAGGGTTGATCGGCGATGGCATTTTGGATCCGCCTCGGGCCGACGTGCTGATGTTCTTCACCGCGCGCAAGTCCAGCAGTTCGATCTACCCGGGGGTGGTCTCGCAGGTTCAGCAGGTGGTCTATGGCCACGCGGAGTTGGGCGAGTACATTCCGGGCGGCGGTGGGGCAGGCGACCCGAAATACGACTTCGTCTCTTCCACTCCGTCAGGTGAGGAAGCTTTTCCCGCCTGGCCTGACCCGACGCGTGCGCCCGCCGAGCAGTGGCACTTGGCCCGTCGTAGCCTGTTGCTGATGCCCACTCCGCCTCCGGCGGCTGGAGCGAGCGACATGTACTGGGCCGTCTTCCTCTACGACGACGGCGACGACGGGAATGAGCCGCAGTTCAACGTGTTCGAGAACGCGACGGACGTGGTGGAGAGCTTCATCTACGAGGACCGGGTGCTCAGGCCTGATCCGGACGCGGCGCCGGCACTCTCCATCCCGCCGGTGTTGTACGAGATTCCCAACATCAACGACCCCGCGCAACCGAGCCCGTTCTCCCGTAGCCGGCTCGATTCGACACCGCCGGCGTTGTACGCGAATCGTCTGGGTCATTACTTCCTGCCCGGGTGCGTCTCGTTCAAGGTCGAGTGGGCGCTTGATCCCCACAGCGAATTCGTGGGAGGCCGGCTTGACGGCGAGCCACAGCTTTATTGGATCGACCAGGGCGACCTGGGCGCCGATGTCAATGATCCGTCGGACGACGACCCTCTGGCGGAGTTACAGGATGCTTGGAGCGAGGCCACAGGCACGCGCAAGGAACGCTTGTGGGACCTTATGAACGCAATGCTGGCCGGCGAGGATTATACGCCGCTGGGCGGGCCGGATCGATCGTATAGCCTGTCGATGGCGTTTCGTTCGTATTCCGGCGGACAGGGGGGGCACGAAGCTTACCAGCTTTCGGATCAGGAAGCCCGGCTGGTGGCGTTCTGCGCCGAGCGAGTCGGGTGGCCTTACAGTGACGACCCAGAGCTGACCGACATCTTCCCGGCGGCGCTGCGAATCACGGTGGATGTGTTGGACCGCGGGGGCCGGCTGGATAGGCCGTTGCGCCACGTAATGATAATCCCGGTAGGCCAGTAGGCCTGGATGTGATTGATGTTGAAACAAGTGGCAAGATCTCGGGGTAGGGCGTCAGCGGGCGGACGAGGCCGCCACGGAGTTCCGCGTCGGCGGGGTTCGGTGCTGGTCTTCGTTATGGCGCTTTTGGGGATCATGTTCGTGATGGGGGTGGCGTTTATCGCCACGATGAACTTCGAGTCGACCTCCATCGCCATCGAGCTGGATCGCGGGCGTGGGGACAACGCCGCGGATCAGGTTTTCGAGGGGCTGGGCACGTTGTTGCGCGGTTCGATGCTGGCCGGCTCGGGCGAACCGGTCATCGGCGACTTACTCGGTTCGTTCCCTCAGACCTTCGCCGAAATGCCGATGGTTCACAATTCGGCCAGTCCGATCGAGCCGTACGTTGACTGGACCGATCCGGACAATCCCAAGCTCCGCTGCCTGTGGATGACGGATCTGGAGTCGCTAAGCGCGGGAGAGTTCGATGCCAGCGGCAACCATCGTCGCCAGATCGACACCGCGGTGAAGAACGGTTATCGCCTCAACCCCCTGGAGCCCAGCGATCCGGTCCTGTTGGACGCGGACGGTGACGGCATCGTGGACTCGATCGAGATGGAAGCATCCGTTTTGGGTTTCGGTCCGTCGCAGCTCGCGGGGATATCCAACGTGGTCAACGGACCCGAGCGGGTGAGCGCGGCGGTGCGGACCGGCGTGCGGATCGTCGCCCACGGCGGGTTGGTGAACCTAAACGAGGCACACCTAACGTTGATCGAGACGGTGCTGGACAAGGGACCCCAATACCGGCACAAGCCGCAGGTGGCCGAAGCGGACGAGCAGGGCAAATACTCCGCCATGCTGGAGGAGCCTTTGATCCGTCGGCGCGGCGGCGCGGCCCTTCCTCCGCGCAGCATGACACCGACGGAGTTGTTTGGGAATCCCTACGAAGATGCCGGGGACGAACCCGACGGCGGCGGGGACATGGCCCACGTACTGCTGCCTCCTCGGCGCACGGGCGAGGACACTTGGGAGTTCGAGACCGTCTACGAGGACGATCACCGGTATTTCCCGTATGCTCCAGACGAACCCTTCTACGAGGATTTCGCGGACGGGCCGACCATGTGGGCGATGCGCGTGGAGCCGGAGACCTCCTTCCATTGGGAGGCCGACGAACTCGACTACGACCGCATGCACCTGGTCACGCTGGTCAGTCACGATGATCTGCTTTCGCGTGGAGGACGGTACGCGGAGTACAACCCCGCAACCGGCCAGAAGTTCTTCGAGCAAGACCTCCGTGAGCGGATGATCGAGGCCAACCGGACCAACGCCCCGCCGGTGGACCTGTGCGACTTGCGCTTCGAGTACGCCGACTATCCGCATGACATACCCAACGGTGGAGAGTGTGAGTGTCCCACGGATCCGCGCTGCGAATTCGACTTTCGCAAGGGGCGGTTGCGTCTGAGCCTGGCCTGGTTGGAGGAGGCGCTGAACGGCGAGGTGGTCGAACCAACCATCAACGAGGACCAGCAAATCCGGCTGTTGCAGGACGTCTTCACGCTGATGCTGTACAACGCCCGGGACTACTCGAATTCGTACGGGTCGTTCGAGCTCGCAACCGATATCGGAAACAACAACTTCTACTGGGAGCCGAACTACCAAGCCATTTCGTTGACGGCCGCCTCGCTGGCGGCGAACGCGATCGACTTCGCCGACGCGGACGACGTGCCGACGCGAATCGAACTGCGGTCGAGCGATCTGGGCGACTTCGACCCGGACGACCCGGATTCGCCCCTCCCCGAGATGCTGGGTGATCCGCTGCAGCCCACCCGTTACGTCTACGGCCTGGAGCGCCAGCCGTATATCACGGAAGTGGCGGTGGTGACGGAGGAGGAGCTTCCCGAGAGTGACGTCGCCAAGCCGGTCGGCTGGGCGGTTGAGCTCTTTAATCCGTACGCGGGTTATGACATCTCCGACGACGCGGGGTATTACCTCGTTTTCGTCGACACTACTGATCCCAACGGCTTCAGCAGTGGTACGTTCATCGCGTTGGAGAAGGAGATGTGGTCGCGGGACTTCACGGTGTTCCGCACCGCGACCGACGGGGCTTCCGAGCCGCTGCCGGTTGAAGGCGCCGGGGTCCACATTCTGCCGTCAGGCGCTACCGCGGATCTGATCGCGGATGACAAGACGGTCTACCTGGTTCGTCGAGTGGAGTACATAGAGGATGAGGTGCCGACGTACGACTACATTGTGGTGGATCAGTTCTACCTCGGTGGAAACTTCGTGCAATGGCAGAGTTTTGATCTTGATGTGCCGACCCAGCTCTACTCGCTGGAGCGTGTAGCCGCCCTGGGCAGTGGTCCCGCCGATCCGCAGTCCTGGCGGGCGCCGGTGCCGTTGACCTCCGCGCTGCCGATGGACGTTGATACGCTAGGCGCCGACAACCAGTCGACCGATCCGACGATTCGCCCGGTGGAGGTGATCTTCGCCAACACGGGTGATCTGCGGTCGGCCTTTCCGACGACGGGTTCGATGCTGATGCTCATGCGACACGCGAACCGTTCGATAGCCGATTACGAAGACCAGGACGGCGACGGCGAGCCTGACGAGACTAACCTGGCCTTTACGACTCGGCTTGTCGGTTCGGTGACGAGGTATCAAGGTCCTCCTCCGGGTACTCCGGTGGTTCCGGATGTGGAGTTGTACACGCAGATCGACAACGGGCGTATGCCGGTCTTTGACACGGGTATGCTCTACCACCTGAACCCGGCTGATCAACAGTTCACGGAGTTGAACGAGCCCGGTGACCTGGGCACGTTGCCGTGGGGGCAGCTCGTGTTCGATTATTTCACCGCGCTGTCTCTGAGCGAATCCGGTCCGTACTATCGCGCTCCTGATTCCCCGGAGTTCACCCTGGATGAGGCGGACGGCCCCCGCGTGGATATGAAAGGGCTGCGGGTGCACGGGCGGATCGATATCAACGCGGCGCCGTGGATGGTGCTCTCCGGTCTGCCGCTGATGCCGGCCGATGCCTTACCTGAGGTGTATCGGGAGAAGGTTAGCAAATACGCTTACGCCGGCCAATCCGTCACGGACGGCATAGCGGGCCAAATCGGTGAAAGGTTGGCCAAGGCGATCGTCGCGTATCGCGAAGTCCGCGCGATTGCCGTGCAGCCGCCGGTAGACTTCGAAGGAACGGGGGATTACGGCGACCCGACCAAGGGTCGGGCGTGGGATTCGACCGGCGCGATCAAATGGCGCCGCGGTTCGGGCTTCATGAGCGTGGGGGAATTGGCCAACGTCTGTCACCCCGACGCGATCGTCGAGACCGCCAACCCCCCGTTCCCCGGAGCCCAAGATTATTCCTACTACCGGACGGATTCGGGCATGCTGGATGTCGTGTCCGATCAGCAGGACTATGTAGCGGCGATTGCCAAGCTGGTGGCCCTGGGCGACTGGGTGGCGGTGCGGTCGCACGTGTACACCGTCTACGGCGTGCTGCGCGGCGAGAGGGACGACAGTATCGAGGGGGATGATCCAGACGAGACGGAGCGGCTCCAAGTCGAGGACGTCGACTCGCGGGCCGTTCGTTTCCAGGAAACCCTAGATCGGTTGCCCACGCTCTTGGGGGAGCGCCTGCCGGTACGAATCGGCGAGCGGACGGTGGGCGGATACAAGGACGCGGCGAACGACTAACATTACAGCGCAAGGTCGCCAGTGCTCTGTCACACCCGAAACTGAGGGTTGCCGAGGGCGCTTATGGAACCGAACCGCGACCGTGAGGAAGCGAAGACGCAAAGGATAACAGGTTGGGTGGCTCACCTCTTTAGAGGTGGGGGACGCGAATACGACGGTCGAATTCGTGCCCCCCAAGGCTAAAGCCAGGGGCCACCCGACGCTTCCTGACGGGCGCGGTTCTGATAGCCCGCGGGAACACGCGTGATGCGCCACTAGGGAACCGCTCGGCTTGAGTTATAGCCCCTGGTCGGTCTTGTGGGGTCGGGGATTCCACGGGGAACTTGAAAGCAGCGGGTTTATCGGCCGCTGTACACTTGGAGAAAAACGTACCGGCGTTGGTAATGCCCGCCTTGGTGGATATAATCAGAAAAGCCCGCGGAGGGGACCGGGGTGTGCTCAGGTCGCAAGCGTCGAGCGCCGGGGGATTATCCCGGCGCCGGATCCCGCCGGACCCCTCCAATCACTACTTGAATCGGAGCGAAAGATGATGCGTTTTCGTACCCTATCTGTTGGCGTGTTGGCCATTTTGCTTGGTGTCATGATTGTGACAGCCCCGCCGGTCCTCGCCGATCCCGCGTCGTCGGCAGAAGTGTCGGTCGTTCTTGATCCGGGGCTGACCAACATCCATCCGGAAACGGGGGAGGTAATCGAACTGGCGCCGCGCGATGAGTTGCTTGACGAGGAGATCATCATTCTTCGTGGTCGCGACGACTGCGAATACATCGGCAACTGCGACAACCCGATCTCCCCGAAGTCCGACCGCTTCCGCGGCAACATCTTTCGCATGGGGGAGAACGGAACGATCGACGAGTTCAGCATGGAGCTGAACCTGACGGCCTCCACCGAGCTGACGTTCTACGTCTTCGAGGCCTTGATCGATGACGTGCCCGTCTTCACGCAGATATGGAGTTACACCTACACGCCGGTGGGGACCGGGTGGGCGTTCTATTCCTCCGGCCCGATTATGGACGCGACACCCGAGTCTCTTGTGTTTGTCGTGGGCAAGGACTACGCGCTGGGCGTGGCCTGGCACGACCCACCGGTCGGTTATTGCCTGAGCGTGGAGAGCGGCACCAAGCCGTTTTCCAAAGGCACGATTCGCGGTGGTACGTCGCTCTCGAAGGGACCGGATGACATCGGCGAGACGGAAACACTCAACGCCTTCTCGGGCGGGTTCTATTCGATGGAGATTTGTTTCCTGCCCGATCCCGGGGCCTGCTGCATAGGCCTGGTCTGTGACGACACGCTCACGGCCACCGAGTGCCTGGGCGAAAGTGGACAGTTCGCCGGGCCCCTCACCGAGTGCTTTGCCACCGGGGGCGAGGTTGAGTGCCCTTTGCCGACCGGTGGTTGTTGTGTCGATGAGGTGTGCACGGTGCTGACCGAGTATCAATGCGCCGGCGCCGGGGGCACCTGGCACGAGGGCACGGACTGCAGCGCCCCCTGCTTGTGCGGGCCCTGCGGGGCGTGCTGCGCCGACAATCCCGGCGGACCCGATGAGCACTGCTGGGAGATTATGACACAGGTGGAATGCGAGACGGTCCTTCTCGGTGTGTATCGCGGGGACGATGCGAGTTGCTCGGACTTTCCGGGTTGCAACGCCGGGGCATGCTGCTTCGGCGACGTCTGTGTTCCGGGCATGGCGGAGGCGGGCGATGAGTACTCATGCTTCGAGAAGGACGGGATCTATCAGGGGCCGGGAAGCGACTGCGTGGAAGGGCAGTGCATCGCCACCGGTTGTTGCTGCTTCGACGACGGATCGAGCGTTTCCGATGTGACCGAGGCGGAATGCGATTCTCTTTACGGCAACTACCGCGGCGACTTCAGCGACTGCGCGACGGTAACGCCGCCCTGCGGCGAGGGGGCCTGCTGCGCGGAGGATTACGGGTGCATTGATTTGGACATGGCGACGTGCGCCAACCCCTTCTACGGCGAATGGCAAGGGGAGGGGACGATTTGTCGCTCGATCAGTCCGCGCTGCGAGGGCACGTGCTGCTGGGAATCCGACTGCAATGTCAATGACCTGCCGGTGACGCCGGAGGTTTGCACGTCGCTGCCCGCAGGCGTGTTCATGGGTTACGGCGTGGAGTGCCCCGTCGAGCCCGAGGATCCGGATCCGTGTGATCCCGCTCCGGCCAGCCGGGCCTGCTGTCTGCCTGGGGGGACTTGTGTCGTCGCCACGGAAGACGCCTGTCTTGGCCTCTTCGGCGAATACCGGATGGACGATCCGGATTGCACCGGCGTCACGTGCCCCTCCTGCCTGCTCGACGAGGACTGCGACGACGGCGATCTGTGCACCATCGACACGTGCAACACGGAGACGGGCGTCTGTGAGCACGCGCCCGTGGAATGCGACGATGGCTGGGACTGCACGTCCGACTTTTGCGATCCGAGTTCGGGCGAGTGCGTATTTGTTGAATCGTGCCCGCCGAACGACCTTTTCTGCGACGGCGTGGAGGGGTGCGACGAATTCGGGGAGTGCCACTCGCCGGGCGATCCCTGCGGGCCGGATGAATTCTGCGACGAAGAGGGCGACGTCTGTATCTCGGTGAGCCAGGGCGACGGCGACTTCGATTTCGACTGTGACGTGGACCTGGC
>JAUWNF010000602.1 GCA_030612785.1 Phycisphaerales bacterium | reverse complement strand
CGTGCCCGAGAATGACGCAATTGCGGTTCCCCTCGGCGCCACGGACGGGAAGGCGCGCGGAAAGTGGGGGGGGGAGCCGGACGGTGTAGTTGGGCTTACCCTTCACGACGAGGATGGGAAGGCCGGTGGAAAGTGGGAGGTACTGTCAGACGGCGTAGACGGCGTAGTTGGGCTTACCCTCTTCGGCCGGAGCGGGACGATAGAAGGATGGTGGGGGGGGCTGCACCCGATGCACGGGTTTAGCCTCTACGACCTGGATGGAGTCTTACATGGATGGTGGGGGGTGAATCGAGACGGTTGTCCTGAATTCAAGATATATGACAACGACGCGAATATCATCTTTCGGGCGCCGTAGCGCCATGATTGAGCCGCCGGGTGACAAGCGGACGATGCCCGGAGTGTGGCCTAACGGTGCAGGAATGCGGGGGCAAGTCGCACCGATGACGCGAAACCGACCGGATAGGTAGGGGGCTTGAAAGGACGGTAACACCATGAAACACACGCGAACACCGCGAGGGTGCGTCTATCGCCCGTCACGCGGAGCGGGCAAACGAAAGTCGCGGTTCTACTGGGCGAAGTACATAGATGCCCGAGGCAAACCGCAACGGCACGCGCTGAAGCTGCCCACCGGGGCGGGGGTGTCGGACAAGGATGTTGCCTCGAAGATGCTGGCCGGCATCGTCAAGCGCGTCGAGCGGGAATCGGCGGGGCTTGTGGACAAGGCTATCGAAAGCGCTAGCGTGCCGATCCGCAAGGTGCTAGCCGAGGCTCTGCGGCACCTTCGGCGCCGACGGTGCAGCCGAAAGTACATCCGCCAGATCCGCGTATATGCCAAGCGGGTGATTGACAAGAGCGGCATGGTCCGCCTCGCAGACTTCAGCGCGGAGCGGATCAATCAGACGCTCAATGTGATCGAGGATGACGGCCGCGCAGCCCGAACGGTCAACGCCTATCGTGAAGCGTGCTACGCGGTGGGCGCGTGGACGGTGAAGCCGGGCGGACTGCTGGAAGTCAATCCCGTCGATGACGTGGAGACGCGCGCCGGGGAGATGACGAAGGAACGTCGGGCACTGGAAGCGGGCCAAGCCCAGGTGCTCTTGGGCGTCTGTGGACGGCGCCGGGCTTACTATCTGACCGCTCTATTCACCGGGTATCGGGTTAGTGAAGTGAAAGCCCTCCACTGGGAACACGTCCACCTAAGCGGTGATCGACCTTTCGTCCAGCTCCCGCTACGAGAGACCAAGCGGCGGCGGACGCGCCTGAGTCAAAGGACGATGACAGACACCGAGCTACCGCTCCATCCCGACGTTGCTGCGGTCTTGGCGGCGATGAAACCGCCGGATGCTGCGCCGGGTGAACGGGTGTTCAAGTCGATTCCGAAGCTGGATACATTCAAGCGCGACCTGGAGCGGGCCGGGATTCCGCTGGCCGATGAGTTGGGGCGGACGCTAGATCGGCACGCATTGCGAACAACGTTCGTGTCGTGGCTGGGCCGCTATGGCGTAGACCCTCGGGCGCAGATCATGCTTGCCCGGCATACTCCGCAAGGGGTGACGCTTCGAAACTACCAGGACTTTCGCCTATTCGACCTGTGGGCCGAGATATGCAAGTTGCCGAGCTTGCTAACCGAGCCCGAGGCGATGCAGGCCACCGGGACCTATGATGCCACATGTGGACCCGGGGTTGTACCACTTTCCGGCTCGGATTGTCGCGATATGGCTTTAATTGGCGAAAAAGGCCGGTTGTCGCAAGGCGGACGACGCCAGCATATCGCCAGTGGTGCAGGTGCTAAGTCGATGTCGCATAGTGAGTTAGCGACCACTGGTGAAGCTAACGAACAAATCGGGGCGACTGGATTCGAACCAGCGACCTCTGCGTCCCGAACGCAGCACTCTAGCCAAACTGAGCTACGCCCCGCTCAACTGCGCTACCCCGTGTGGGGGTTCTTGACTGTAGAATGCTAACATAAAAGCCCCTCCCCCCTTTGTCAACCGCGCCCCCCGGCGTCCGCCGAATCGCCGGTATGGCCATCTCTGTTGGCGCGCTGGAGAAACTCGCGCCGCACTTTAATTGCGCATGGACGCCCAAAGGGATTCGCATACCCTTACCACCATTGGAGCCTGAGAATGATCGCTCCCCCACTTCGAAACGAGGTGGGCCACCCGGGCAGCGCGCAAGCAAAGCCCCACTTTATTAACGTGGGTGCGATGTGAGCGTTCGACAAAGGGCGCCTCTGCGGTTGGCGGGCCGAAGGAACGCTGAGCGGTGGTGCCGAGGGATTTCGTGGCGAGATGATCTACGCCGCGGGTTGAGCCATCGGGGTTGAGTGGGCGCCGAAACGTTTTTGCCATTCGCGGGGGATCAGTTGGTGGACACGGTCGCTCGGGTGGCGGTGGATACGCATCAGCACGTCCCGCAGATACGCGAACGGATCGACCCCGTGAAGCTTGCAGGAGACGACCACGCTGAACAGAATAGCCGCGTTCTCCGCTCCGCCTTCACTTCCGGCAAAAAGCCAGTTCTTGCGGCCGATGACCCGCACGCCATACTGCCGACGTACCTCCTTCTCGATGACGTCGTGCGCGGCAAACAGACCGGCGCCGGCTTGGCCGAAGACCTTGAGCAAGGCTCACCTCGCGAAAGCACTGCTCAAGAGCAGTGGCA